>JALUWF010000025.1 GCA_027019785.1 Mariprofundus sp.
CTGCCGGAATTGGGTACGCTGTCCAACTATCAGCCGCCGCTGGTGTCGCGTGTCTATAATACCGATGGCGAACTGATTGCCGAATATGCTGACGAACATCGTATTCTTACGCCATTCAAAGAGATCCCCAAACGGTTGATCAATGCTTTTCTGGCGGCGGAGGACCAGCAGTTTTATGAGCATCCCGGCATTAACCCGGCCCGTATTCTGTCGGCTGCGCTGGCCAATCTGAAGGCCGGCCATACGGTGCAGGGCGGTTCCACCATCACCCAGCAGGTGGCTAAAAATTTTTTACTGTCACCCAAGCGCTCCTACACGCGCAAAATCCGCGAGGCGATTCTGGCCTACCGCATCGAACAGGCCTTCAGCAAGGATGATATCCTCTATCTCTACCTGAACCAGATTTATCTGGGCCGCGGTGCTTATGGCGTGGCATCGGCCGCATGGCGCTATTTTCATAAATCACTCGATGAACTGACTCTGGCCGAATGCGCTACTCTGGCCGGGCTGCCCAAGGCGCCGAGTAAATATGCGCCGCATATCCATCCGAAAAAAGCTACCCAGCGCCGCAATACTGTGCTGCGTCTGATGCAGCGCACCGGGGTGGCTGATGCGCAGGCTGTGGCGAGAGCCATGAAGGAGCCTATGCGAGTGACGCCGCTGACGCGGGATAAAATGATTAATGCCTATGCCGATCAGGTCTATCGCGAGTTATCCGCGCGATACGGCGCAACCACGCTGCGTCGTCAGGGATTAACGATTATCGTTCCCTATGATGAACAGGCGGAGCTGGCGGCCATTCGCGCCGTCCGTCACGGTGTGCTGGCCGTGGAACAGCGGCAATATTATCGTTATCCGACCTATCATCCGCTCAGCGAGCGGGCCGCATTGCTGGCATCATGGCGCAAACAGAATCCAACGCCCGCCACCGACAGGCTGATTCCGGCGCTGGTAGAAAAGGTGCATAAAAATGGTGACCTGACCGTCAATGACGGCCTTCATAGCTGGCGTCTGAGCAAACCCAAATGGCACTGGAAATCGCTGTCGGGATATAAAAAAGAGGGCGCGACTGAATCAAAGCTTGCAGCTCTGCGCAGCCATCCTCGTCACTGGATTGTCGGCGATGAAATCCGTTTGCAGGGCATGGAGAAATCTGGTGTCAGACTGGCACAGGAGCCATCGGTTGAATCGGCCCTGTATGCCATTGATCTGGAGCGCGGTACGGTGCTGGCTCGGGTCGGCGGTTATAATTACAAAAAAGCCGGTTTTGACCGGGTGCGCCAGGCCATGCGTCAACCGGGCAGCGCCTTTAAGCCGTTTCTCTACACCAGTGCGCTAGCCTCAGGCATGACGCCGGCATCTATCATTATGGATACGCCGGTAGTGTTTGATGACAAGAAAAATGATGATTTCTGGCGTCCGGAAAACTACAAAAACAAATTTGCCGGCCCGGTAACGCTGCGTAATGCACTGGAGCATTCACGTAACCTCGCTTCGATCAAAGTGCTACAGAATATTGGCATCAACCATTTCCTCAATGACCTGACCAGTTATCCTCTCGGACGCAAGTTCCCGGCCCAGTTGGCACTGGCATTGGGGGCGACAGAAGTGACCCTTGAGCGATTAACAGAGTCCTATGCTGTACTGGCGAGTCAGGGACGCAGATGGAAACCGATTGTCGTGCAGCAGGTGCAGGATCGCACCGGCAAGACGCTGCATCGCGCTGTGGCCGGGACGCGCTGTCAGGTCTGTCATGTCGATCCGGTGATGGGCGTCAACGATACCATGCAACCAGCTGAACAGGTGGTTGATCCGGTTAATGCATTCCTGATTACCAATCTGATGAAAGGCGTCATTGAACACGGTACCGGGCGCCGGGCCAGAGCACTGGGACGACCTGCGGCGGGTAAAACAGGAACCACCAACAAGCAGGTCGATGCGTGGTTTATGGGCTATACGCCGCAGATTCTGACCGGCGTGTGGACAGGCCGGGATACGCCCACCTCGATGGGGCGGCATGAAACCGGCGCCAGAGCGGCTCTGCCTACATGGCTGGAGGCGATGAAGGCCTTCCACAAGGGCAAGCCGAAAAAAGATTTTCAGCCGCCGGAAGGGATTGAGTGGGTGACCATCGACCCCAAGACCGGCTTGTTGCCGGGCCCGGACAGTGAAGATATTTACCTCGAAGCATTCCGCGCCGGCACCGCCCCGACAGAGGAATCACCCGCCACGGCAGGCAAACAGGGCAACAAGGATTCCGGCTTCTTTGGGTTAGGGATGTGAGTGGAAAGGCGTAAGATGTGAGATGTGAGATGTGAGACGTGAGACGTGAGACGTGAGACGTGAGACGTGTTTTTTCTTCTCACATCTAACGTCTCACGTCTTACATTTAACGTCTAACGCCTTATATCACAACGCATTGACTTTTGCGGCCATGATAAAATCATTTTCGTGCAGACCGCCGATTTTGTGGGTGTAAAAGACAAGGGTGCAGAATCCCCAGCCATAACAGATGTCCGGGTGATGGTTTTCTATTTCGGAGATATCGCCCGCCCGCACGGCAAAGGCCTGCGCCTGCACAAAATTTTTGAATGTAAAGGTGCGGCTCAGTTTTGTCGCATCTTCATTGAGTTGCCAGCCGGCAATGGCAGGCAACATGGCGCGGGCATCAGCCGCGCGCATCGGCGGGATACCGCCTTGACACGGGATGCATGGTCTGTCTTGTAGTTTTGTAGTTTCAGGCATGGTGAGCCTCCTTGTTTTCTGTTGGTCGAGTTGTGATCATTTTCTGGACACTTTTTAAACGACATACACCCCTATCTTTTTTTGGCAGGCATCGTGGCATTCTCCGCAGCCGGTGGCGGCGCCTGATCCATGACCAGTTTATATTCAATGGCATCATTGAGGGCTCGATAGGTGGCTTCCAGCACATCAGTGGAAACACCGACCGTATTCCATTTACGCAAGCCATCCGATGATTCGATCAGCACGCGCACAGCAGCTTCAGTCGCTTCTCTGGTGGTCAGGACGCGCACTTTGAAATCGGTAAGAAACATCGTTTCCAACCCCGGATAGGCATCCACCAGCGCAGCTCTGAGCGCCTTGTCCATGGCGTTGACCGGGCCGTTGCCGAGCGCGGCGGCGTGTCGCAGCTGGCCGCCGACCCGCACCTGCACAGTGGCCTCGGATTCGGACGATTTCTCATGCCCGCGTTTTTCATCAAAAACGCGGAAGCGCACCAGCTCGAAATGACGTTTGAAACGATGCATCGAACGGCGTAGCAACAACTGAAATGAGGCATCCGCTCCCTCAAAGGCATAACCGCTGGCCTCGAGTTGCTTGATCTGCTGTAGAGCCTCGGCAAGCATCGGATCGTGGGAATCAATATCCGCATCCGGTTCCAGTTGCTGTAATTTGCTCAGGATATTACTGCGCCCGGCCTGATCGGAGACCAGAATCCGTTGTCCGTTGCCGACCAGAGCCGGATCAATATGTTCATAAAGGTCACGCTTTTTTCGGATGGCCGAGACATGAATGCCGCCCTTGTGGGCGAAGGCATTCTGGCCGACAAAGGGTTGATGCTGCCACGGTAAACGGTTGGCCATCTCGTTGATAAATTGCGATAGCGAGGAGAGCTGAGTGAGCTTTTCCGGCGAAATACCGCAGTCCATCCCAGCCTTCAGTTGCAGGATTGGAATAATAGAAATCAGATTGGCGTTGCCGCAGCGCTCGCCGATGCCATTGATAGCGCCCTGCACATGGGTGGCGCCGGCACGCACCGCCGCGACCGAGTTGGCGACGCTCATTTCACAATCGTTGTGGGCATGGATGCCGAGTTTTTGGTCCGGCAGCTGTTGTTTTACCTGCGTCACCACATCATAGATCGGAAATGGAATGGAGCCGCCATTGGTATCGCACAGGATCAGCGCATCCGCACCGCTGTCGGCTGCTGCTTGCAGTACGGCCATGGCGTAACTCATATTAGCCTTAAAACCATCGAAGAAATGTTCAGCATCAAAAAAGACAGTGTCAAAATGCTGTTTCAGCCAGGCCACTGATTCGCGTACCAGGGTCAGATTTTCCTCCAGCGTAATGCCGAGTGCCGTGGTGACATGCAGATCCCAGCTCTTGCCGAAAATACAGGCGGCATCCGCGCCGCTTTCAACCAGCCGGTTCAGGCCATGATCTTTTTCCACGGCATGGCCGGGCCGGGCGGTTGAGCCGAAGGCCACCAGTTTGCTATGCTGCCAGTCGCGCTGGCGTATCTGTTCAAAAAAGAGGTCATCCTTGGGGCTGGCTCCAGGCCAGCCGCCTTCGATCCAGTCGATACCGAAATCGGCCAGCCGATCCGCAATGCGTATTTTATCCTGCACGGAGAAACTGATACCGGCGGTTTGCGCGCCATCGCGCAGAGTGGTGTCAAACAGTTCCACACGTTGGATTGTCTCTGTCGGAGTTTCGGAATTGGGCATGATTGAGTGTGTCATAGATGAAGCGACATTTTACGCGGCAGAAATAAAAATGACACGGATTTCCTTACGGTTCATTCTTTGCGGTGAGGTTTGTGCACAAACCTCACCGCAAAGAATGAAAAGGAAAACCAAGAGGAGAAATGGATGCGAGCTATTTTGATGACAGAGGCGGGGGCGCCGGATGTTTTAACAGTGGCAGAGGTGGATAAGCCTGTTTGTGGCGACAATGAGGTGCTGGTTCATCTGATGGCGGCGGGGGTGAATCCGATTGATACCAAGCTACGTGGAAACGGGCTCTATTTTGCTGATGGTTTACCGGCGATTCTGGGTTGCGATGGCGCGGGAATCGTCGAGGCTGTTGGTAGTGAAATCAGCCGTTTTGAGCCGGGCGATGCAGTCTATTACTGTTACGGTGGATTGGGGCAACAGGCTGGCAGCTACGCCGAATATATCGCTGTGCCCGAACCTTTTGTGGCGCAAAAGCCGGACTGTCTGGATTTTATCGATGCAGCGGCAGCGCCGCTGGTGCTGATTACGGCATGGGAAGCGCTGTTTGACCGGGCTCGCATTCAGGGCGGCCAGAAGGTGTTTATTCACGCCGGTGCAGGTGGTGTCGGCCATGTCGCCATTCAACTGGCCAAACTGGCCGGTTGCGAGGTTGCCACCTCCGTCAGTTCAGAGGGAAAAGCCGATCTGGTCGCTACGCTGGGGGCGGATCTGGTGATCAACTATCACCAGCAGGACGTCACACAAGCATTGCTGGAATGGACGCTTGATGAAGGCGTGGATGTGGCGTTTGATACGGTGGGCGGTGAAGCATTCAACCAGCTGGTTGCAGCCACAAAAGTGTACGGCGATATCGTGACGATTTTACAGGTGCCGGGGAATGCTGACTGGAAAAACATTCGTTTGCGCAATATCCGCGTAAGTCAGGAGTTGATGCTGACTCCGATGGTCATGGGTTTAACGGAAGCGGCCGAACACCACGGTGATATTCTCGAACAGTGCGCCCAGTTTTTCGATCAGCAGAAGTTATCCATCTTTGTCTCCGAGACATTTCCGCTGCAGCAGGCCGCCGAGGCGCACCGCCGTATAGAGGCCGGCGGCACGTGCGGAAAGCTGGCGCTGGAAGTTACATCATTTGAAGACGTTGGTGATGAATGATCCCGACCCCGATATCACCGAATAAGCGGCTGATTTTTGTGCCCGTCCATGGGCGCGTTGATGATTTTTTGCGAAGCCATCATCATGAAAAACGCTAATCGGAGTAACAATGCGATATGAGGGCTGAGGGATTGCAACCAGAATCATTCCTTTCTGCTTGAAATTTTATGCATAGGAATGTAATATTCCATGCATAATATATGGAGGTTGATATGAGAACGACTTTAGATTTGCCTGAAAATCTACTCAATGAGGTAATGGAAGTTACACATACAAGAACGAAAACTGCTGTTATCATTAAGGCTTTAGAAGAGTTATTAAGGAAATCAAAAATATCTGACCTTAAAAAGTATCGTGGTAAAATAAGTTTGGATATAAACCTTGATGAAATTAGAGATAGGCATTAATGGCTGTATTGGTTGATACATCGATATGGGTTGATTATTTCAGGGCAGGCGATAATTCCCACAAGCTTGATGATTTGATAGATGAAAATATCGTTGTTATTAACGACATTATTCTTGCTGAGTTAGTGCCTTATTTAAAGCTGAAAAAGCAAACTAAAGTTATTAAATTGCTCCATGAAATTAACTGTATTTCATTGGCCATTGATTGGGAAGAGATTATTGAGTTTCAAGTAAGGTGTTTAAAAAGTGGTGCTAATGGGGTTGGTATTCCTGATTTGATTATTGCCCAAAATGCAAAGCAACACAGTTGCAAGGTTTACTCACTTGATAAGCATTTTCGGCTAATAAATCAGGTGTTGCAAGTGAAGTTGTATGTGTAAAAAGGTTAACAAACACATCCAGTCAAATCGAGTCGGCTGCGCCGCTGCCCCTCATTTAGATCGCTAATACTTGCACTGTTGCAGCAGTTTCCACAGGCGTTCGCCGACCGGGCCTGTCGGTTCATCGGCGCGGCGGAACAGGTACATGTCGATCTGCAGCGGATCGAGTTGTTTGCCGGAGAGGGCGAGCAGGCGGCCATCGGCCAGCTCTTCGGCGACGCGGTGCCGCGGCATGCGCCCCCAGGCTGAACCGGATAAAATCATGCCTGTTCCGCCCATTACCACGAACAGGAGAGTAAATGCTGCGTAACACCGAAACATCTTACGGATGCGTATCGATTGTCCTGCACTGGCTGATGGCAGTGGCGATTTTCGGCATGTTTGGGCTCGGACTATGGATGACTGAGCTGAACTATTATGATAAATGGTATCACGATGCGCCCGAAATCCATAAGTCCATCGGCATGTTGTTATTGTTTGCATTGCTGTTTCGACTGGCGTGGCGGCTCACCAATCCGCATCCGAAAATAGTGGGCGGGCACTGGGAAAGGCTGGCCGCGCTGGCGGTGCATCGGTCGCACTATGTGCTGATGTTCATAGTACTTGTTGCTGGCTATCTGATTCCGACTGCCGAAGGTGTCGGCATTGATCTGTTCGGGTGGTTCAAAGGAAAACTGACCTTGCATGGCGTGACCAAAGCGATTGCTATTCAGGTCAAACAGATCGGAACCGGCGCCGATCCATGGGGCGGCTACCGGCGCGGTTTTGAAGGACATACGACATTACATTTGTCCAATTACAGAATGAAGAAATCTGGCATGTTGGGGGCAGTCTCTGAAAATGTGGAACTGTTCCTCTCCATCGAAGGATTGCGCACCAAACTGTTTTAAAAGGAGGGATATATGAGTAAAGCAACCATAGCGGCGACAGAGCCGGCCATTCTGGAGCTGGAGGCTGGCACCTATTACTGGTGCGCCTGCGGTCGATCGATGAATCAGCCGTTTTGCGACGGCTCGCATGAGGGTACAGAGTTCACCCCGAAAGAGGTGATCATCACAGAAAAACAGACAGTCGCCCTGTGCCAGTGTAAACAGACACGGAATCCACCTTTTTGCGACGGTACGCATGTAGAACTATAAAGCGTTAACCGCAAAGGGCGCAAAGTTCCGCAAAGAAAGGCAAGACCGTGTTAATAGGCAGTCGCGCTGCCACCTTTGAATTACTGTGGGTTTACTTTGCGCACCTTTGCGGTAAAATGATTATGAATTATTCAAATAGGAGAAACCCATGGCACAGCTACGTATGAACGTACAGGCTCCGATTGATCGCTTGTTTGCAGAAAGATGGAGCACGCGCGCCTTTCATCCTGACAAGCCGGTTGAAAAAACTGAGATCGCCGCTTGTTTGGAAGCGGCGCGCTGGGCGTCATCCTGTTTCGGCGAGGAGCCGTGGCGCTATATCATCGCCGACCGTTTTGCGGACGCGGAAAGCTGGAACAAGGTGCTCTCCGCGTTGATGCCGAAGAATCAGTTGTGGGCGCGGCATGCGCCGGTGTTGATAGTGGCTGTGGCTGAACACACGTTTTCCCATAATGGAAAGCCGAACCGCTGGGCCGAATATGACACGGGGCAAGCTACCATCTGTCTGTGCCTGCAAGCGGCAACGTTGGGGCTGGTCACGCACCAGATGGGCGGCTTTGATGCTGATGCCATGAAACAACATCTGGCGATTCCCGAATCCATGCATGTCATGAGCGTCACGGCGCTGGGTTATCGGGGTGAGGTGGAGGCGCTGGATGCCGATTTTGAGCCCATAGAGAGCGCATCGAGAACGCGCAAACCCATGCAGGAAATCGTGCATGCCGGTCACTGGGGGCAAGTGTGGCAACCGCCTGCAGGGGCAGGCTGGGAAGCGCGTTATCAGGAGACTTCGGTGGAGCGATTGCCATGGTTCCATCACGGTCTTGATGCTGATTTTGAACAGGCGCTGGCGCAGTTGGAACTGAATGAAGGGGATGTACTCGATATCGGCTGCGGCCCCGGCACGCAAAGCATTGCATTGGCCAAACGCGGCTTTACGGTAACGGCCAGCGATATATCGCGCAGCGCTATTGAATCGACCCGATTGTTGGCTGAGGCGGAAGGGATGTCGATAGATTGCCGGGTCGATGATGTGCTGGATTCAAAGCTGACCGCCCCGTTCGATCTGGTGCTTGATCGCGGCATATTCCACTGTTTCCCCGACCCAGTTGATCAACAGGCCTACCTGACCACGCTAAAGCGCCTGCTTAAACCACAAGGCATATTGCTGCTCAAATGTTTTCATAAGGATGAGACCGGAGAAATGGGACCGCCATGTCGTTATGATGAAAGCGATATCCAGCGCCTGTTTGCCGATGGTTTCGAACTGATTGAGGCGCACAACACGCAGTTCCAGTCTACAGCCATGGAAACAGCGCCAAAAGCACTGTTCTGCATCATCAGAAAAAAGTAACCAGAAAACAGACAACACAACAGGAGCAACAATGACTGATTTATTCTCGCCCGTTGCATTGGGCGCCAACACACTGGCCAATCGCATGGTCATGGCGCCGATGACGCGCAACCGATGCCTGGACACCGTGCCGACCGATCTCACGGCCGAGTATTACCAGCAGCGGGCAGGCGCCGGGCTCATCATAACCGAAGGTGCACAGATTTCAGAACAGGGCATTGGCTATCCGGCCACGCCGGGCATCCACACGCCTGAACAGATCGCGGGCTGGAAGAAGGTTACCACAGCGGTGCACGATGTCGGCGGCCATATCTATTGCCAGCTATGGCATTGCGGGCGCATCTCGCATCCGGATTATCACGGTGGTGCGAAACCGGTTGCGCCATCTGCCGTTCAACCGGCAGGCCAGGCATTCACCTATGAAGGGCTGAAAGATTTCGTCGAGCCACGGGCTCTGGAAACAGCAGAAATAGATGCCATTGTTGAACAATATCGTCATGCCGCGGCCTGCGCCATGAAGGCCGGCTTTGATGGCGTGGAACTGCACGCGGCCAACGGATACCTGCTCGATCAGTTTTTACGCGATGGTGTTAATCAACGCAACGATATTTACGGCGGTTCAATTGAAAACCGCACTCGCCTGCTCAGAGAAGTGGCAGAGGCTGTCGCAGACGAAATCGGAGCGAATAAAGTTGGCGTGCGTATCTCGCCGGTGAATATATTCAATGATATGCATGATTCCGAACCACAGGCCTTGTTCAATGCAGTTGCCCGCATGCTTTCGGGCGTCGGCGTTGCTTATCTCCATGTGGTTGAAGTCAGTCTGCTCGGTGAGCCGGATGATGCGGTGGATATGACGCAGATCCGCGAGCGTTTTTCCGGTCTGTATATTGCCAATGGCGGTTATGACCAGGCGCGCGGCCATGCTGCGATTGCACAAGGTAACGCTGATCTGGTGGCCTATGGCACTCCCTATCTGGCCAATCCTGATTTACCTGAACGCTTCAAACAGGGCGCGGCTTTGAATGAAACAGATCAGACCACCTTCTACGGCGGCGATGCGCACGGATATACCGATTACCCAGCCTTGACCGGCTGATCAGCATGAACACGCCGGCTCACGCCATCATCAACCTGCTGCTGTTTCGCAAATCTGCTCGTGAAACCCATGCGGTGGCCATTGTGGCTGGTGCACTGCTGCCGGATGCGCCGATGTTGGTGTTTTATCTGTGGGCCAGACTGTCGGGCATGAGCGAGCGGACGATCTGGCACGACGGCTATTACGACCCCGGTTGGCAGGCGCTGTTTGACGCCTTCCACTCCTTTCCGCTGCTGGGGCTGGCATGGCTGCTGGCATGGCGTGCGCGCATGCGTGCGTTATCGCTGTTTTTTGCCAGCATGGTGATGCATTCGTTGTTCGATTTTCCGTTTCACCACAATGATGCGCATCGTCACTTCTGGCCGCTGTCCGATTTCCGCTTTCTCAGTCCGATCTCCTACTGGGATCCGGCTTACTACGGGCAGTATGTTTCAGTGTTGGAACTGCTGGTCGTGGTGGCCGGCGGCGCATGGCTGTTGCGCACTGCGGAATCTCCAATACTGTTTCGTTGCACGGCGGCGGTGTTGTTCATCTACCTCGCATTCTGGGCTGTTGCTGCGGCCATCTGGATATGAGTCGAACAAATTGGGGGCGATCTGAATAGTTACAACAGGAGGTTGGCATGGGCATGATGATTGATGGTAAGTGGGAGACGGATGATGGCAAATGGGCCGCCAGGGATGGCAGCTTTCAACGTGCCGAATCACAGTTCCGCTGCGCAGTGGGCGATGCATGTCATCCGGCGGAAAGCGACCGCTACCATCTCTATGTCAGCCTGGCCTGTCCGTGGGCGCATCGCACCCTGATTTTTCGTAAACTGAAAGGGCTGGAGTCCATTATTCCGGTTACGGTGGTGCATCCCCATATGCTTGAGCAGGGCTGGCAGTTCGCCGAAGCGGAGCCGCTGTACGGGTTTACCCGTGTCTATCAGATCTACGCTCTGGCCGATCCGCATTATAGCGGTCGCGTCACCATTCCCCTGCTATGGGACAAGCAGCAACAGTCCATTGTCTGCAACGAATCGGCTGAAATCATCCGCATATTTAACAGTGCATTCAATGCGCTGACAGGCAATACGGATGACTACTACCCTGAAGCGCTGCGCGATGAGATAGATGCCATCAACCGCTTCGTCTACGACAATATCAACAACGGCGTCTACAAATGTGGTTTTGCCACCGTACAACGGGCATACGAGAAGGCGTTTGACAAGCTGTTCGCGGCTCTCGATAGCGTGGAGGAGCGCTTGTCCGGGCAGCGTTATCTGCTCGGGGACCGACTCACAGAGGCGGATATTCGCCTCTTTACCACGCTGATCCGCTTCGATGCGGTCTACTACGGCCATTTCAAATGTAATCGCAATCGCATTGCTGATATGCCGAACCTGTGGCGCTATCTGAAGCGCCTCTATGCCATGCCGGCCTTTCACGATACGACCGACTTCGGCCATATAAAAAAGCATTACTACTATTCGCATGAATCTATCAACCCGACCCGCATCGTGCCCAAAGGGCCGCTGCTGGCACTGGAGTAACGGGAAAATGCAGATCCTCCGATTTCCCGCCGAAGCCTTTGTCGCCTCGCTGGCAGCCGCAGATAAACCGGGTTTTTCAGAACGGATGCGGGACGATATCGCCGCTCTGCCTGAAGATTGCTTGCCGCTGGCTGCTGCGATGGCGCATGGATCAATGCCGGTGGCAGGCAGTGTTCGTCCGGTGATTTATGCCGTCGAAATAGATGCTGAGGTGATCCGGGTGCATGTGTCGCTGTTTTATCACAGCATCGAGGCCGGATGCGCCTGCGAGAACGATCCGACGCCGATCAATGATCTTCAAGAGTGCGCCGACTGTACCCTCGAACTGCGGCCGGCAGAAGGTTTGTACCGGTAGCGTTGGAATGGTAGTTTGGTAATCAACAGGTTAAGTGTTCATGTTGTTTATGGAAAAATTAGCCACGAATGACACGAATTAACACGAATTAAAAAGCAAGATACAGGTGGCGATTTGAGGTTTTTATTTGGTTCCGGCTATGCTGGGTTAGGAGGATGATCAATGAGTCTGCAACGCATTTCTGCCCTGACTGTGCCGGAGGGTGATGGCGTCACGGTTCGGCGACTGATGCCTGTGCATGGCCTACGCAATTTCGATGTTGTGATGACGAAACAGGCTATGTGGCACTGGATTTGAGGCCTTGTGACGGACTACACTGCGGGCATGAGCAAACAAGTTCCTCATCGAGAGCATCTGATTACTGGCCTTGGCGCATTTTTCGGCATCGCCTGTTGCTACGGTATCAGCAGTCTGTTTGTGAATGCTGCATCAACAGCGCTGATTATTGCTTCGATGGGAGCCGGTTCGGTATTGCTGTTCGCAGCGTCGGATTCACCGCTGTCCCAGCCGTGGCCGGCTATCGGTGGGCACCTGTTCTCGGCTTATGTTGGCGTGGCCTGCGCCCGATGGGTTCCTGAGCTGTGGCTGGCTGCTGCGATGGCAGTGGGGCTGGCGGTTGTGGTGATGCATTATACGCGTTGCCTGCATCCGCCGGGCGGCGCGACAGCGCTGGTCGCTGTGATCGGCGGGCCGGATATTCATGCGCTGGGCTTTCACTATGTGTGGACACCGGTGATGCTCAATGCCGTCACCCTGTTCCTGTCGGCACTGCTGTTTAATATGTGGAAAACCAAAAACATTTCATCGCAGAGTACACAGAGTTCTGCAGGGTAAGGGCCGCGGAAAAAATAAAACATCCAGAAAACATTTTCCCTAACCATCTAAACTACAACCATCCTAAATATCTTGTCTTTGCTTTTCATCTGTGGTTCTGCCTTTGATTTTACTCTACGAAACTCTGTGGTGAAAGCCTTCGATTCTGAATGTCATGATCTTAGTTTGGGATCGAAATAGTCGCGTAATCCCTCGCCAAGCAAATTATAGCCCAGCACAGTGGTCAGAATGGCCATGCCGGGATAGACTGACAGCCACCAGGCAATTTGAATATTATCCTTACCATCGGTGAGAATATTGCCCCATGAAGGGTTGGGTGGTTGTACGCCGAGGCCGAGGAATGACAGGCCTGATTCCACCAGTACAGCGCCGGCAACGCCCAGAATTGCAGAGACCAGTATTGGTCCCATGGCATTGGGTAGCAGATAGCGCCACATCATGCGAACAGGTGCTACGCCGAGGCTCTGCGCCGCCAGTACAAATTCCCTACCGCTTAAACTCAGGAATTCCGCTCGTACGAGGCGGGCCACGCCCATCCAGGAGGTCAATCCGATGACAATCATAATATTCCAGATCGACGGCTCCAGAAAAGCGATGACGGCCAGGATAAGAAAGAAGGTGGGGAAACAGAGCACCATATCGGTAGCGCGCATCAGCAGGGCATCAATGCGGCCGCCGAAATATCCGGCTACGGCCCCCAGCACCAGCCCTACCAGCATGGAGATGCCGACTGCCACAAATCCAACGGCCAGTGATACGCGTGCACCGAACAGCATACGCGAAAACACATCGCGTCCCAGTGTATCGGTGCCGCACCAGTGCTGCCACGATGGCGGCATCAGGATGACGCTGACATCAATGTCAGTAGGGTCATAGGGCGCAATCCATGGCGCCAGCAAAGCCAGCAGCGCCACACTTGCGACTATGGAGCCGCCGACCAGAATCAGAGGATGCTGACGGAGTATGCCGATCACGACCTGTTACCATGGCGGATACGTGGATCGGCCCATGCATAGGAGAGATCGGCCACCAGATTGCCCAATAGCGTCAGCACTGCGCCGATCACGGTTATACCCATGACCAGCGGATAATCACGCGACAGCACCGATTCGTAAAACAGCTGACCCATGCCGGGCAGCGAAAACAGCTGTTCGACGATGACCGAACCTCCGATCAGACCGGGAATGGAGAGGCCGAGCAGGGTGATGATCGGCAGCAGGGCATTTTTCAGCGCCAGCCTGTAGTGAATATCCCGTTCGGACACGCCCATGGCGCGCGCCGTGGTGATATAGTCGGCCCGAATCACATCGAGCATGCCGCTGCGCATAAATCGGCTCATGCCGGCAAGGCCGCCTATGGCTGAGATAAATACCGGCATGATCAGGTGTTTTAGCATGTCCTGCTGCTGTTGCCAGAAGCCCATCTGATGCCAGCTGTAATCATGCAGACCGGAAATTGGCAGCCAGTTCAGGTTGACCCCGAGCCCGATCATCAGCAGCAGGCCGAGCCAGAACGAGGGGATGGCGAAGCCGACAAAGACAAACAGCGTCATGCCCTTGTCGAACCAGGAATCGCGCCGCACGGCGCTGGCCACGCCGATGGGAATGGCGATGGCGATAATCAGCAGCATGGCCAGCACATTGATCCACAGGGTGACCGGAATGCGTTCGGCAATTTTATCCAGCACCGCTCGTCCGTCAGCCGAAAATGATTGTCCGAAATCCAGCACTGCCAGCTTTTTCAGCCAGTGCCAGTATTGCACATACAGCGGCTGATCCAGCCCATAATAGGAGCGCAGGCGTTCGATATCCTGAGAGGAAACCTTGGGGTTGAACTCCTGTCCGACCACGCTGGGCTCGCCCGGCGCCAGGTGCATCATGCCGAAAGAGATCATGGTGATACCGAACAGTAACGGGATCATGCCGGCCAGACGTTTAAGAAGATATGCGGTCACGGGCTTATTCTAGCCATCGTTGCGGGCAATGCCATATGCAATGTCGCCTGCAATTGTTTTGGCGTATAAGATTTATTGTTGCATGCCACACAGGCATCAGTAAGCTGAGCGGGATCGTTCGATCCGTGGAGGGATGATATGATTAATGGCTCATGTCTGCGTATTTACCTGACTGAATCCGGTCGCATTGATGGCAAGCCGGCTATGGAGGCCATTCTGGGGCTGTGCAGGGATGCCGGACTGCGCGGCGTTTCAGTGGTGCGTGGTATCGAGGGTATGGGGGCGCATGGCGTCCATTCGACTTCGTTCTTGGCCCTCTCCAGTGATCTTCCCCTGCTGATCGAAGCTATTGACACCACCAACCGGATAGACTCGGCCCTTGAACAGATGCGACCGCATCTGGGTGAATGTTTAACGGCGGTGTGGCCGGTGTCGCTGGTTCGTAACGGACAACTGGATGGAGATCTGGATGGAAATGACTGATTTGTTGAGGAAAGTGCCGCTGTTTTCCGAACTGGATGAGCGAGAGTTGGCATCTATTGCGGCACTGGCGAGCAGTATTGATATCTGCAAGAAAAGTATTGTGGTGCAGGAGGCTGATCCGGGTGATTCGATGTATGTGATTCTCAGCGGCGAAGTCAAGGTGTCGACCTACTCCGTGGATGGCCGCGAGGTGGTGCTGGCATTGCTGGGCAAGGGCTCATTTTTTGGTGAAATGTCGCTGCTGGATGAGCAGCCGCGTTCCGCCAATGTCACCACCATGCAGGATTCCACCTTTGCCAATATCCGCCGACGTGATCTGGTGCCGGTATTGATGGAGCAGCCGGCGATTGCACTGAAATTGCTGACGGAAGTTGCAGCCCGGCTGCGTAAAACCAGCCGCGTGCTGGAGCGCATCAGCAGTATGGATGTATCGCATCGGTTGTATGCCTATCTGGTGGATCACTGTTTGCGTTTCAGTCAGCCTGATCAGGATGGCCGCTACAACACGGTGTTGCCGACTCATCAACTGCTCGCCGATCAGTTATCGACCAGTCGTGAAACCATTTCGCGCGCCATCAGTCAGTTGAAAAAAGATGGTATTCTTGTGCAGGGCGAGCGGCGAGGCAATATGCTTGTCGATGTGGAAGCGCTGGAAGAGAGGCTGGATGATATCTAGTCCGGGCTGGCCACGAATGGCAGTATGAACACGAAAAAACGGCCCCTTCTTGCGAAGGGGCCGTTTTAAATGAAGTGCAGGATTTTTTAGGCCTGCACGGATTCGATAACTTGGGCGATGCCTACCGTTATCGTAAATGCCAGCGTACCGCCGGCCAGTGTATACATCAAATGCTTAATACTGTTCATATCATCCTCCTTCAAGGGTGGCGGGCGTTCTTCTGTTCCCGCTTTGGATAGGCGAACGATAGGAAGTTCGCATTAGAAACAGATGAGTTGTTTATTAGAAAATATTTATATTTCAAATAGTTAGTGATATGGGTCACAAAAGTGAAGCACAGGTATTTCCTCGTGTTGTCATAAAGGCCTGAAGTTTCTTTATTTTTTATCAACTCCACTCACGCGAACATGCGTAACAGCATGAGGATAGATAATTTTTCCCGGGGTTTGCCGTGTTTAGGGCAAACCTTATCAAAACCCTTGCTCAAGGCAGCCTTGGCAAGGATATATCGCACGTCTGAAAAGGAAAACTATTTCTTCCCCGAACCATATGCCGACGTTCGGGGGTGTTTGACAGTTTTATGGCATACAGCCATGTCACCGCCGCCGCCATCATACAAAAGTTGAAATGGTTTTTCACAGCATATGCATTACGGGTCTGACTTCGACTGGAACCGATGTCCTGTTTGAGTTCTTTAAATCCTGATTCTATTTTCCAGCGCGCCCCGTAGAATTCGATGATCTGTTTAATGGAAAGTGACAAATCCGTAGTGAACAGAGCAACCCACTGCGTATGTCGATAAACGAAGACAACACGAATGGGGCAGCGAAGGGTCTGGAGCATGACCACTGTCGCACTCATCATTACTTTCCGGCGTTTGCCACAGAGATAAACCGTTTTCTCTTTTGCCTCTGCCTTAAGCTTGGAAGCCATATCGGAGGTTGAGCCAAGTCTTTCTCCATACTTGCGCGTCCTGCCAAGCTGCTTTGCACCTGAATTCAAGTCATAAGTGCAATCTCAAAGACTGACTTCATCTGAATCCCTGTGTTTTCCTCAAATGCCTCATAGGGTGTCTTGAACCCCAGGCACTTTTTAGGGCGGTCATTGAGCTTATGAACAGCCTCAAGAACGTCCTTTGTCGTGATTTCCAGCAAGCTCATTGCCTTGGGAAAGTACTGCCGCAATAGACCATTGGCGTTTTCGTTCTGACCACGTTCCCATGAGTGATATGGCTTGGCGAAATAAGTCTTGCAATCGAGTGATTTTGCGATTGTTTCATGAAACGAAAACTCCTTACCATTGTCAAAAGTAATGGTGTGAACTAGCTCCTTTATGGGCTTCAGAAGCTTAATCATAGCCGCCGTCACACCGTCTGCTTTTTTGCCATCAAGCGGCGCCGCTAGGCGAAGTTTTGATAAGCGGTCATCCATTGTGACAATGGCTCCCTGGTGTCCCTTGCCAATGACTGTGTCCGCCTCCCAGTGACCAATGCACGACCGCTCATTCGCCTCTTTGGGACGCTCATCAATATCCGTTCGATTGGGTATTCCAGTACGATTATGCGCTGATCCGTAACGCTTTCTGTAGGTTTTATTTTGATGACGAAGATGCTTGTATAACAAGCCTCCAGACTCTTTATCCACCAACACAAAGTTGTATATCGTCTCGTGATGAAGGCTGATTACGCCGTCATGCTTTAATCGTCCAGCGATCTGTTCAGGACTCCAATCTTGTTTCAAATACTTAGTGATCAAAGTCTTGATATCATCGCTAAGTTTGACTGCTTTTGGCTTCTCTTTATGGCGTATACCGGCCTTATTATCAGCTTGTTTGTAACGATAGCCACGCTGCCATGTGTTGCGAGATAACTCCCGCGATACCGTGCCTGGAGAACGATCCAAAGCCGAAGCAATATCCTTCTGTAAAGCCCCTTTCTTGCGCTCTACATAGATGTAGTGTCGTTCTTCTAAACTCAGTTGTTTATATGCCATAAATAACACCTCAAAATAGGTTCTAATCGCTGCCAGCATGCCTAGTACGATGAAGCTGGCAAGAGCTGATTACTAGCGATTGCGCTTATGATACGAATTCAGGGCATGTCTTTTCGATGGCATGTCGTATAAAGTAATATTGGAGCGCAGGTGGGTAACTTTCGTCAAACCAAACAGATGCGTAAGTGTACGCAAAAGATTGGATGACATTAGACTCCTTTGGCTTGGAATATTGACAACTTACGCTGTAAATATCCTACTACGGAAGAGCTTGGATGCAATGGAATTAATTCGTAACATATTGATATATCTAGGCTATTTTGGCACAAAAATTGCGAAAAGCACTTCGCAAAAATTATGCCAATAACTGCCCATTTAATGGACAAAAATTCTAAACTTGGTTGGCTACAATTCGGACGCGTTAAAAACAGTGAAACTTCAGGTATTTAAAAGAAAAAGGCCTGCCATTTCAGGGGAGAGGGGTGAGAAACGGCAGGCCTTCGGGGATAGAATCGTTGCAGAAGCTTTAGCCCCATAAAACTGAACCCTTTCTCAAAGGTGGGAGCCGCATCCTGACATCAGGTATCCGATAAGGGATTCACACAGCCAAGATAGTTGGGCTTCCGTTCAGTAGATATAGGCTCAAAGCTACAGGCCAAAATACCTCTGCAACGAATGTGAGTAGACGCTATAAAATCTATGCTTCCAGGTCAAGCTTTATTCCAGATTATTATTCCTGATTAATACCTAAATTTATTCATCATGCATGTGCCGGTATACATGCAGTGCTGCAACGCAGTCCGCAATAGCTCTGTGCGGCAACATTCCCTCCGCCGGTACATATCCTGTTCGTCTTGCTGCATTAGCAAGTGTCTGCCATTTTCAGCTCTGATGTTTCTTATTCCATTCACCAAAATATTCTGCGTACTCAAGCATGATACAACGGACTGATGCCGGTTCTAACTTTATTCTTACTTTTGATTTTCGTGCGCTCTGTCTGAGTAACCGCAAATCATAATCAGCATTGTAAATGAGCAATATCTTGCTTTGAATAAGCCCCTCTAATTCGTCCGAAATTTCAGAAAAGTCAGGAGCATTCAAAAGGTCATCATCAGTGATACCATGAATTGCAGTAGCATCTGATGGAATCGTTATAGTGGGTTTCACAAGCGTATTCATGACTGTCTCACCACTGCCATTAATAATGCCAATCTCAATGATTTCGGCATCATCTCCAAGACCTGTGGTTTCGGTATCTAATACGAGAATATCTGGCATAGGTTGAATGCTATGCATTACTCAGCATTCATACAAAGGGCATCCGGATGAACCTCTTACCTGCTGTAGATAACACCTTGCTAAAAGTTTTGAATATCGGAAGTTCGTTTGTATAAATTAACCTACACCACTATATGTTGTGCTATTAGATTGAGTCTATAGATATGGTGCAAGCACCGGCACTATAGATAAATCTATAGTGCCGGTGCTTGCTCAGGGGTTACACCCCCGAGATCCTTTTAACCACTTCAAAGAACTTATTTAACAGCATCCTTCAAAGCCTTGCCAGCTTTAAACTTTGGTGCTTTCGATGCAGCCACTTCAATAGGTTCACCTGTACGAGGATTCCGAGCTGTACGGGCTGCACGCTCTGTAACTGAGAATGCACCGAAGCCAACGATGTTTACAGCATCACCGGCACCTAATGTATCAGTAATACCGGATAGGATCGCCTCTACAGCAGATGTTGCTGATTCTTTGGATAAATCTGTTGTCGTTGCTACGTGATTAATTAAATCTGTTTTGTTCAATTGAATATCTCCAAGTAATTATTAATAGTAAATTGGCAAGCACTGCATGCGTTGCATACATTCTGCTCTTGTTCTTGTAAAAAAATTAATATGATGAGTGAAAATAAATCATAGTATCTGCAACACTAAATCAGGAGCTATATTATATGCCAGTAAAATTAAGAATCGCACTACTCATCGATTGCGATAATGTGAGTCAGAATTGTATTGAAGGTGTTCTTGAAGAACTCTCAAACTATGGTGTTGTTAATGTTCGTCATGCTCATGGTGATTGGAACAATTCTTGTCTTACTGGCTGGTCTGAAAAGTTACATCCAAATGCTATTCGCCCTATGCAGCAGTTTGCCTATACGAAAGGGAAAAATGCAACAGATTCCGCCATGATTATTGATGCGATGGATATTTTATACAGCAAAAATATAGATGCCTTTGCATTAATGACCAGCGACAGTGATTTTACTCCGCTTGTGCTCAGGATACGAGAGAGCGGTTTGCCCGTATACGGCTTTGGCGAAAAGAAAACACCTCAGCCATTTGTGGATGCTTGTTCTCTATTTATTTATACAGAAAAGCTTTCTTCAATCGCTAATAATAAAGATGAGAAGAGCCCAGTCTCCCTGAAGAAAAGCAAAAAAGAATTAAGAGCTGATACTTCCCTGGTTCGCCTTATGAGAACCGCCGTTGAGCAAACAGCGGATGATGATGGTTGGGCTAACATGGCAAAAGTCGGAGCGTATATTTCGAATAACAGTTCTTTCTCGCCGATTAATTATGGATATAAACGCCTTGGAGATTTAATCAAAGTGAGCGAGTTATTTAAAGTGGAAATGAGGCATGAAGGTTCGGTTATGTATATCAAAGATGCACGTACAAAAGAATAGCTAAGTACCCGCAGGCACCCATTGCCGATCCGGCCTCTCCAGCAGATGCCTGCTATGACCCTCTCTGCGCTCGGATCTCGTGCCTTCAGTGTTAGCCGGTCGAAGCTCTATCCCAAGATCCGATATTGACATTGGATAGTCGGTGTAAGTATTTTGTTTGTATGGTGTTTTGTAAAATCATGTAGTTACCTTGTTTGTGGTGAGTGATTTTTCGGAAAGTCAGGCGAATCATAGATTTGCGGCGAACGCCGTATGTCAATGTCGTACCTTGGACTCTGGATATTCGACATAAAAAATTGAGTTCAATAGAGATGTACGAAACGTCCCCATGAGGTGGCATAATCGGCCATATATGAGCTTAATAAGATTGCAAGGTAGTTGGGATAGCCTCTAACGGAAAA
>JALUWF010000026.1 GCA_027019785.1 Mariprofundus sp.
GGCAAGAGATGCATTAACCTCTTCAATCTGCCCATCACGTAACATTTCATTGATTGGGTCATGTTTGATTTCCATATATCCTCCGCTACGCCATATCAGCGTTGCCGGGCAGGAGCGCTCCACCCGCCCTACTTACTTAAAAACAGGCAGCAAATATTATGCCAGTTTTTGCAGGCAGTCTTGGGCGGCCAGTTTGTAGCATTCGGCCAGGGTGGGGTAATTAAAGACATTGCAGGCCAGAAGCACTTGAACTGTTTGAGAAGGATATCAGGAATAGATCAGCCTCGCTTTGCTTGTATTCGCGTCCACAAGGTGAATGCCGCTTGCGGCAGAGAGAGTGCCCTGGGGTATTCGCGGTTCACTTTAATAAATTATAATCACTCAAGCGAAACCATTTACGTGAAAAAATAAACGTGAGCACGGGTTCCGGCGACAGACTGGTGACGTCACCGGTCATGTTTTTTCTATAAAATGCTCTACAACTGCCATGTTGCCATACAGTTCTGTCCATCTGTTGCTTCATTCTTGCAACGTATTCATCCTGAAGTGTTTGTTTGGCATCAATGGCTTTGATGCTTTTATCCCGTTTGATTGCAGCAATAGCTTGAACCGTGTAATCGGTCATGGTTTCCATATAAGATATTTGTGAACTATGGCCTGAGCCGGTGTTGGGGCCGTTGACCTTAAAATAGTTCGGGTAACCTGAAACGGTGATACCCTTATAAGAGGCAAGCTCTGTTTCCCATTCACGGTTGAGGTTTCGACCATCTAGACCATACACCTGAAATGTGAGTGCCTTTTTCATGTTTGAATAGGCATAAAATCCCGTGGCATAGACAATGATATCCAAAGCAATGTCTTTACCTTCTTTTGTTTGAATCCCTGTCGGCGTGATCCGTTCTATTCCACTGATATCAACATCAACATTGTCCCGGGCAAGAGCCGGCAGGTAAACATTGGTTGGTATGACACGTCTGCTGCCCAGCTCATAATCAGGCATCATAAATTGGCGCAATTTGCCGTCGTTAATATATATTTCAAGATTCTTTTTTAACGCCTTGCGATATTGGTTTTTCATAAACTTGCTGACATTTGCAGTGAATGGATAGCGGCGAAAGGCAATGAACCTTACTTCATGATAACTAAAAATCATGAAACGGATGAGGTGTCGTATGCCCGGCAAGTTCCTGATGGAACGCTCTATAGCGCTGTAATCCCTGTCTCCACGGGGAATAATCCACTCGGCCTCGCGCATAAACAGTGTTAACCGGCCAACCTTGCTTGCAATGGACTGAACAACCTGAACCCCTGAACATCCCGAGCCGATCACCCCGACACGCTTTCCCTCATAAGGCACACGATGATCCCACTGTGCCGTGTGGAATTTTGCCCCTTGAAAATCATCCGCTCCTTTAATATCAGGAATATGCGGATTTGCTAACACACCGCTGGTATCGATAATAAAACGAGCGATATAGCGCTCGCCCGACTCTGTCTCAACATGCCACAAAAAATCGTTTTCATGATACGTTAGCCTGGTGACGCTCTGGTTTGTTTTGGTATATTTTCTTATATCAAACTTATCGATGATATAGTTCGTATATGCGAGCAATTCGCTTTGCGGGGCATATGTTTTCTTGAATTTATAAGGAATAAAGGAAATAGAATACAAGGCGGTTGGAATATCCACCTCGGCACCGGGGTACGAATTATCCCGCCAGGTGCCGCCGATGTCAGCGCTTCTTTCCAGCAAGACAAAATCATTAAAATTCTTTTTTTGTAAACGTATCGCTGCCAGCAAGCCTGAAAACCCTGTACCGATGATCACAGTCTCAAAATATTGAGCGTCCTGTTGTATCTTACAGCCCGGCGTTGTTTCTGTTGTTGGTAACGGCTCTAACGCGCTCATCTTCAAATTAGTTTGGGCTTTCAATTGGTATCATTTATCCTTGAGGTGTAACTACTAATCCCCGTATTTCGGCATAGCATAACAAGCATGGCGAGGCATAGGCAAGAGCAGTTGAGAAAATCGGCTGGTTAAAGCCTTGGTGATGGAAGGCTTGTGTCACGAACTGGCTGCCATCCTGAAGAGAGCCCGGATCGACAGAGAGAACAGTTATCACAGCTTTTGCAGGCAGTCCTGGGCGGCCAGTTTGTAGCATTCGGCCAGGGTGGGATAATTGAACACGTTGCAGGCCAGATCGTGCACCGTGCCACCGAAATTCATCAGTAGCTGGCCGGTGTGAATTAACTCGCTGGCATGTTCGCCGACAATATGCGTGCCGATCAGGCGGTGGGTTTCGGCATCGACAATAAGCTTCACGAGGCCGTTGCAATCGCCGATAATCTGACCGCGCGCGCTCTCTTTATAGTAGCCGCGTCCGACCACGTAGTGCAGTTTTTCAGCTTGCGCTTCTTTTTCGGTTTTGCCGACCCATGAAATTTCCGGAATAGCATAAATCGCCATCGGCAGGTTTTTGGCCATGGACTGGGTTTCGCCGCTGAAGGCATGCAGAACAGCCGCGCGCCCCTGTTCCATGCCGGTCGAGGCCAGTGCAGGACGACCGACCAAATCGCCAACCGCATAGATATGCGCCACGCTGGACTGGAAATGTTTATTCACTGCTATCCAGCCATGATCCAGTTCGATGCCCGCTTTGGCTGTGTTCAGGCTCGTCGCGTTGGGTTTTCGTCCAAGCGCATACAAGACGGCATCGGCATAGAGTTTTTTGCCCGATTCGAGCATGGTCAATACGCCATCATCCTCTTTGCGGATGGCCACAACGCGCTCATTCATGTGCATCTGAACACCCATATTTTCAAAGGAATCAGCCAGCACCTCCACCACATCTTCACTGAGATAAGAGAGCAGTTGCGTGTGCGAATTGACCACGCTGACTTCCACGCCGAGGGCGGCGAATATCGACACAAATTCACAACCGATAACGCCGCCGCCAATCACCACCAGACTTTTCGGCAGGCGTTTGAGTTTGAGGATCGAAGTGGAATCGAGTACGGTCTTTTTATCGAACGGGATATTGGAGGGACGACGCGGACGCGAGCCTGTCGCCAGCACAATCACTTCAGCGCTTAAATGGGTACAAGCGCCCTTGCTATCCATGATGCTCAGGGTATGCGCATCAACAAACGATGCTTCACCGGGAATCAGCGCCACGCCCGATTTCAACAGGCGTTTGAGGATCACCGATTCCTGCTGATCAATGACATTATCCTTGCGCCGCACAGCATCGGCCATCACTCCGTAACGTGCCCGGTGGCTGGCTTCGCGCATGCCTCGATCACTGTGCCGCGAGGCCAGAAATGCCGCTTCGCGCAGTGCCTTGGAGGGAATGGTGCCGGTCTGCAATCCCGCCCCGCCAATGCTGGGTTTGCGCTCAATAATCGCCGCTCTTTTCCCCATGCTGGCCGCTTGCCACGCCGCATGCTGCCCGGCTGGCCCCGAGCCCACGATCAGTATATCATAATCCATCTATGTTTTTCTCCCATTAAGACAAAAAAGCTAAGCTTGGCCACGAATGACACGAATAAACACAAATGTTTAAAACCAACATCTAAGGAATAAGGTCAGATCGTGAGAGCGAACCACGATCTGAACCGTTTGTTGGACAAGCCCGGAGTAGTGTCTGACACAGCCCATGAAAATATCTTTTTTTGGTTCAGGATTTTGATTTAATTCGCGTGTATTCGCGTCCATTCGTGGTTCGCTTAAAGGTTTGGATTGTATGAGAAAGAACAGAGCAAGGTCAAGGGCGAACCGCGAATGGACACGAATACACGCGAATAAAGGCAGGAAATTTACTCCTTCTACCCACCGGAAAATGTAGAGTAACGTACAAGGATATAATTCCGGTCTACGCTACATTGTTCAAATTAAAACGTATCCGTTCTCCGCGATAGCGGCTTCGTCTAACCAGAGCCTCGGCATTGAAACACAAACTCCGGAGGTGCTGCTTTAGCCGCGCATATCGACAACACTTGCGCGGCTGAAGCCGCACCTC
>JALUWF010000027.1 GCA_027019785.1 Mariprofundus sp.
AGGAAGTTTTCAGATTGAAAGAAAAGGAACAGATAGTGGCTTGAAAGCTTATTCAAGTTTGGCCGAAATATAAGCATACCGGAATTTATGCGAACGTGGTCAAAAGCTACAGATTCGTCATAGATAGCAGTATTCCCAATGGTGCCGCGAGTGGTAAGTAACACATCTCCTCTCTCTAATTTTCCTTTCCTTAGGGCATAGTCTTTCTCCTCTGAAATAAAAGCTAAATCATCCAGCTTGAATCCATCTGCCCGTACATTTTTGGTATTCAAGAACAAACAATAGCCCGTCGGGGAAAAATCTTCTTTGCTCGGATAGTTCGCCCCGCGGTCACCATCGATAATTTGAAATGGAGCTTCATCTAAAGTGAAAAGCGGCCAGGAGGGGTCGATGGGGATGCGGGGCTGGTAGTTTTCGACCACAAGGCGGGCGCCGTCGATGATCTTCTGATAGCCCTCGATTTCCGCCACGATTTCCTTCTGTACCTCAATCGGCGGCAGGGGGATTTTGTGAGATTGATAAACATCATTTCGGTTTAACCCAGGGATACCCGCCCCGCCCTTCAAGCTGGTCAAATCAAGTGTTTTCAAAACATGGTAAAGGTATCGAATATCTGTCTTTTCTGGTTTGACTCTTTTAACATAGTAAGTCGTATCAATCGGGTAACAGTTTTCTTCGACAAAAGTGACTTCTCCAGCCGAACCTTTACGCCCCACTACAATAGCAGGCCCCTCGATCAGGTATTTGTTGTGGTAACCAGTGACTCCATTGGAGCCAAGTACGGGATAGGGGCCTTCAATGCGGGTCTTTTTCGGCAAGCTGGCCCCATATTCGAGTGTGCAAACCTTTTGAAATGGCAATAAATCGAATGCCGATGCTCTGCTTTCTGTTAACTGATATCGCTCTCCACTCAAATTCCACTCGCCGTTCTCGCCGATGCGGGCGCGTTCCACGGCATGAGCCATCGGTGTTGGTTCGAATGACTCGGGATCGGCAAGCCAGCTTTCGATCAGTCGCCGCGCTTCGGGCAGGTCGTTTTTATCAATAGGCCTGCGCTGTGCGCCCAAGCCAAAACCATCGTTTTCGATCTTTACAAACAGCACCGAATCGCACTGTTTCGCTTTTTACCTGTCCAGAATCAGGATCGATGTCTTCACGCCGCTATAGGGTTTGAAGACACCTGCGGGTAGAGAGATCACGGCCATAAGCGAGGTTTTGACCAGCATTTCGCGTAACTGTTTGTAGGCCGTGCCGCTTTGAAAGATGATGCCCTCGGGCACGACGATGCCAGCACGGCCTTTCGGCGTCAGATGCTCGGCCATGTAATCGACGAATAGCACCTCGCTGCGTTTGGCTTGAATCGAAAAGCGATTGTGCGGCCTGATACCGCCCTTCGGCGACATGAACGGCGGATTAGCAAGGATGATATCTGCCGTTTCATTCCAGCGTTCCTCGCTGGTCAGTGTGTCGTATTCATTGATATGCGGACTGGTAAAGCCGTGCAGATACATATTTACCAGCGAGAGACGCACCATGTCCGGCGAAATATCATATCCTCGGATATTGGCAGTGAGTTTGCGTTTCTCATCCGGCGTGAGCTTGTCGCCCGGCTTATTGTCAGCGTTGGCCTTCATGATGTGTTTCCAAGCCGAAATCAGGAAGCCTGCAGTGCCGCAGGCAGGGTCAAGAAGGGATTCATCCTTTTGCGGATCGATGATTTCCACCATGAAATCAATGATGTGACGTGGGGTTCGGAACTGGCCTGCATCGCCCTGGCTGCCAAGCACCGATAGCAGATATTCAAATGCATCTCCCAGTCGCTCTGAATGACCGTAGGTAAAGCCATCGATCTCTTTCAGGAAGGCGCGAAGCGTTTCCGGATCACGATATGGAAGGTAGGCATTCTTGAAAATATCGCGGAACAGCTCCGGTACGCCTGTATTCTGAGGCATGCTCTGAATGGCTTCGGAATAGAGCGCCAACATTTCGTGGCCGCCCACGCCCGGACGCATCAGTTGCTCCCAACCGTATTTGCTGAAGGTTGCGGCAAAGAATTTGCGCGTACCGCCCAACTCCTCTGCCTCGCGATCCATGTCGTCCATGAACTTGTAGATCAGGGCGATGGTGATTTGTTCCACCTGCGATTTCGGATCGGGCACCTTACCAACGAGAATGTCGCGGCAGCTATCTATCCGACGTTTGGTTTCTGAATCCAGCATCTGGG
Source organism: Mariprofundus sp. (assembly GCA_027019785.1). Taxonomy (GTDB): domain Bacteria; phylum Pseudomonadota; class Zetaproteobacteria; order Mariprofundales; family Mariprofundaceae; genus Mariprofundus. The sequence goes on from JALUWF010000027.1 coordinate 2,225, forward strand.
GTTTCCTTTAAATGAAACGATCTAGCGTGACATAATCTGATACATATTGCGGCACACGACTGCGCCATTGGGTGGGTACGGCCCGGTAATCGGTGACAGTAAAGCCGGGGTGCACATGCAAATCGGCCAATCGTCCTTCCTTGATGATTTCGCGCAACTCGCCATCGGTAGCATAGGCCTTGAAGAAATATTTGATGGCGGAAATATGCTGCGCATCTTCCGGTTTTAGATCGAGAACGAATTTATGGAATTCCTCTTCAAGCAGTTCGTCCTTGCTTTTGAATGTATCGATGAGTCCGAAAACCTTTTCAAGGATTTCACGCAGGCTAATGCGTCGATCCACGCCGGCAGCTTTGCCAAGCTTGTCTTCATCAAAAAATTCTTCCGGCTTGTGAAAATATTTACGCACCAGTTCGGCAGTTGCCTGTTCCCAATTTTCCTGCTCCACATGCTGCCTGATCTCGGCATCTTCCTGCACCTGTTCTTCAAATTTCCTAAAAAACATGCGATCAATGCGCATGCCTTCAACGCCGATCTGCTCTTCTCTTGCGATAAGAAGCCGGTCAGGGCTGAAATTATCGTATTTTTCAGGTAGTGCTGGAGGCGGGGGTGGTGTCGACCCTTCACCTTGGGGAGGCTTTGGAAGTTCAAGGATTTCATCATAGTCGAATTTTTCCTCGAAGTATTCACAGTTGGCAAAGAAGTCGAAGAGCTTGAATCGTGTTTTATCGGGCTCGCGCACCGCGTCTTTGAGTGATTCATCAAACAGTTGTTCAAGGAAGTTGTGTTTGCGTGTGCCGCGCCCCTTTATCTGTACAAAATCCTGCGGCGAGAAGATCGGACGAACCAGTACCAGGTTAAGAATGTCCGGACAGTCGTAACCGGTGGTCATCATGCCCACAGTCACTCAAACGCGTGCTTTGCTGGTTTTGTAGCTGTCGATAAAATTGGCCGAGCCGAGCAGGTTGTTGTTGGCAAAGTTCATGGTGAACTGCTGCGCTCCTTTCACCTGCGAGGTGACCTGAACAGCGAAATCGGATTGGTAGCGACCCGGAAACATTTGGTCGACAATTTCGTTGAGCATTTGCACCAATCTGGAGGCATGATGCTGACTTACGGCAAAGGCGATGGTCTTGCCAATTTCTCCACTGACCGGATCACGCAATGCATGCTTCAAAAAGGCCTCGCAAAATACCCGGTTTGTCGCCTCGGAGAAAAACTTTTTCTCGAAGTCGCGCTGGTAGAATGTCTCTTTGCTTTCTTCTTCCTCTTCAGAGGCAGGAATCAGCACCGTATAACCTTCATCAGACAACAACTGAGTAGTGATCTCGGTTCTGGCATCGACAACAATCGGATTGATCAGATAGCGGTCGCGCACGCCATCAAGAAGAGAATACCGGAAAGTCGGCTCACCCGATTCGCAGCCGAAGGTGCGGTAGGTGTCCAATAACATTCGGCGCTCAATCTCACGCGGATCGTTAGTTTCGCTTGCATCGAATTTCTTCAGATAGTCTTTGGGTGTTGCTGTCAGCCCCAGTTTGTAGCCGACGAAATATTCGAATACGGCACGGGCATTGCCGCCAATGGAGCGATGGGCTTCATCGGAAATCACCAGATCAAAGTCGGTCGGGGCGAAGAGCCGTTCATATTTGTTGTTAAACAACAGCGATTGGACAGTCGTGACGACAATCTCCGCCTTACGCCAATCATCGCGCCTTTCCTTGTAGATTAGTGAGGTGAAATCATTTTTCAGCAGGAAATTAAACGCCTTGTTGGCTTGGTCTTCCAACTCCAGACGATCTACTAAAAACAGTACGCGTCGGGCATTGCCTGTGCGAAGGAACAGTTTGATGACAGCTGCGGCAGTTAGCGTTTTTCCTGTGCCTGTGGCCATTTCAAACAAGAACCGACTACTGCCATCAGACACTTCCTGTTGAATGGATTGAACTGCTTTAAGCTGATATTTGCGCAGGAAGCGAAGTCGGTTCTTTTCAATAAAGACCGGGCGCTCTGTTTCATTGACCCAGCCAGCTTCACTGGCATAGGTGGGTAGCTGGGTCAGCGCAATATAATCGGTGTCGATTTTGTCACCAGTCAAGGTGGCGGTGTCCGGCTCAAACCCACGATAGCCTTCAATAGAATCCGATCCCGGAAAGCGAGTGATCAGATAGGGATTGCCATGACTGATATCCCAGAAGTAATGCAGATTTCCATTCGACAAGATAATAAAACGGCAGCTTTGAGATTTGGCATAATCTCTCGCCTGTTCTTTACCAACCAAGGGGCTTTTATCTTCCGACTTGGCTTCCAATACAACAAGCGGGAAACCTGCATCATCCAGCAAAAGGAAATCGACAAATCCATTTTTAACCGTTTCAAAATCCTGCCCGAAGGCATCGAACTCTGTCTGGGTTATTTTGACATTGGGTTCAAGAACAATGTTTGCGGAGCCAGATGCATCATCAAAAAAACGCCAGTCCGCTTCTTCGAGCAGGCGGTTGATCTTGATTCTTGCTTTTGCTTCCTTGGCGGCCATGAGATCGTTATGCCTCCTGCATGGATGACAGCAAATGCTTTCCGGCATCGGTCAGGCGATATTTTTGCTTGCTGCTACGGGGCTTGTCGGGAATGGTCATTTCCAGAAAACCGGCCTTAAGCAGTGAATTCAGGCAGGTGTTAACAAAGTGTTCTCGATCCCGAAACCCCGCGCTTTTTTGCAGTTCGGTTCTGGTTGAGGGGTTTCTGGCGGTCGTCAACACAGCCGCCTCTTTCGGGGTCACTTGTCGGGTACTTGTCGGGTACTTGTCGGGTACTTGTCGGGTGACTTCCCCGGTAACATCGGGGGTAACATTTTCCTGTGATCCAAATTCCGGCACTTTGATAATCATGCGAAACAGATCACCTTCGATGAGTTGGGGGTCGGCACCTCCATAGGTTTTACCATAACGCATCATTTTCCGCATGCCGGAACCCAGTTCGTCGGCACGGTAAATCTCACGGAAGAAAGCGCCGATCACCGGGTTTTTCGGGAAGGGCGCGAAATTGGCGAGGTTCAACGGGCCAAAGCCATGCGGTCGGTTCGGATTTTCTGTGCTGACCTGGCCATATTCAATGATCAACCTTGAAGGCGCGCCATTCGTGTATTCCCGATGGATGAGCATGTTGGAGGCCACCTCGCGAAAAATAATATCCCGCAGACTAACCCGCTCAATGCCATCCAGGTAAAAGGGATCGGGCAAGTGTTTGTGGATAAATGCCAGAATACGATCATAGCTGTCAATCAGGTTGGTGCGTACCAAATCGCGGTCGTCATAGCGATCTATGTTGACCTTACGCAGAATCAGGTCTGTTCGGTGAGCCGGGGCAACCGAGAGTATCAGTTGATCGCCGCCGAGCAGAAGAATGCCCGCCAACGTTACGCCGCTTTTGCCGGTAAGGGGATCGGTTTGATGGAGCTGGGCGCTCTGGATGAGTTGCTGGTCATCCATCGTTGCCCAGGGGTGATCCGGTGTATTTACACGGGTTATCTTTCGACAGAGGTCGATAAGATCCGCCCGCAAATCTTTTACGCCAATGCGTGGATAAACCTTGTTCTCAGAAAAGGTGACCTGCTTGCGCTGATAAAGATTAGCCACCTGTACGGTGTGATCTGTGATATCCAGATCGCCGTCTTCGTTGCGATCATAAATACGACCATTGCAGCGATGAACCTGCGAACTCTCAGGTACAAAAATGTGAAGGACAGATTGACTGTCAATCTGTATGTCGTCCACAGACAGATAACAGGGCGGATTAACCTTCTGCGGATTGTTGATAGCCGTTACAAAATCCTTCTTTATCTGCTCCACGCAATCGGGATCAACGCCAGTTACCTCGCCGAAGTCATTCACACCAAGCAACAGGGTTCCGCCGTGACGATTGAGGAACGCGCAAATGGTTTCATAAATATCCCGGTTAAGAGCGCGACGGCATGTCTTGAATTCAAGCGAAATGCCTTCGCCCTGTTTGATAAGCGACTTGAGATCAGCCATCGCTATTCATCTCCAGCCGCGCAGGATGAAATAACCAACACAGAAGTCCGCAGGATGGGATAGCCTCAAAGTATCCTTCAGGCTTGGGAGCAGTTGCAGTTCGATGTTGTCAAAGATTCGTGGCATGTATCACTCCCCCGCAGGCTTAAGCATAGTCGGTGAATTTATTTTTGCATGTATTCAGTGAATTGATGTCAGTGAATTGAGAACAAGAAAACGCCTTGTTTGTAATTTGTTAACTCACATCGCACTCGCGTATGTCGCCGCTGCAGATGGTAAAGCGTTTCCAGCACGCATACGGCATATCGATTTGGCGCGTATAGGCAATCGGCCTGTGTTGCAACAGCGCGATGAGCATGCGCAAACTGCCAGAATGCGCTACAACCAGCAGATACTTGCCATTGTGCTGCACACGCAGCTCAGACCACCAGTCTGACAGACGCAATCGCAACGCTTCAGGCGACTCGCCGCCGGGTGGGCACATGCCGGTCGGATCAGCGCGCCAGCGCTCCAATATGCCGGGAAACTCCCGGGCAATCGTCGCCATGGTTTTGCCTTCCCATGCGCCGTAATGCAGCTCCGCCAATCTTGGCTCGATGATACAATCTATACCGGCTTCTGCCGCCCATGCTGCGGCGGGTTCGGCGCAGCGGTGCAGTGGCGAAGCAATGATGCCATCTACTTCGCCGGCCAACTGCCGCCATACCCGATCCATGGCCTGTCTGCCTGCCGGTGTGAGCGGATCATCGGTGCGCCCCCTGTATTTCACGCCGCCCTGCAGCGCGCCGTGACGCAACAGATCAATGGTCAGATCGGTTGTCGGATCGGTTATCAGGTCAAATCCCGTCATGGTTCCCTCCGAATATTTACGCTATGGTGCTGCGCCGTTTATGAAAAGAAAGCAAAAAAGGAAGTGTGATCAGTGACTGAAGATTTTAACCTGAGTGATCCAAAAAATATCGAAGGCATGAAACATGTGCGTGGTCTGTTGGACTACATCGGCGAGGATCTCAATCGTGAGGGGCTACAGGAGACCCCGGCGCGGGTACTCGCTGCCATGTGCGAACATTTCTCCGGCTATCGTGAAGATCCACGCGAACACCTGCTCAAAACCTTTGAAGAGGTTGAAGGTTATGATGAAGTAGTGCTGGTTTCGGATATCGATGTGCATAGCCACTGCGAACATCATATGGTTCCATTTGTCGGCAAAGCGCATGTTGCCTATATCCCGCGCGGTCGCGTTGTCGGCCTCTCCAAACTGGCGCGGGTGGTGGAAGGTTATGCCAAACGTCTGCAGGTGCAGGAAAAGCTGACCATGCAGATTGCCAATGCCATCCAGGAGGTGCTGGAACCGGAAGGCGTGGCTGTGATTATCCAGTGTCAGCATTTCTGCATGTGCCATCGCGGCATTCATAAACCCGACTCATGGACTACCACGTCCAAACTGACCGGCGCGTTTATGAATAACCCATCCTCCAGGCTGGAGCTGTTCCAGTTGATCGGCATGGAAAAATAGGCTGCGCAGTGACACCATGAACAATGATGGTGTAAGATGCGGAGTTATGTGTTCGACCCGTTGAAAATGGATTGAAATTTCTACGACAGGAGTCCCGATGGAACAGCAGGTTACGGTCATTGATGTGCAGGGAGGCGAGGCCATTGTGCATGGCCGTCGCGCCAGCGCTTGTGGCGATTGCGCCGGCAAGACATCCTGCTCCACCATGGGCTCTTGGGTGGAACGCATCATCGAATTGCGCCTGCGCAACACGATCCATGCCCAAAAAGGCGATGTCGTATTGCTGGAAGTGCCCGACAACGCTGTGTTGCATATTGCTTTCCGGCTCTATGCCATGCCAATGCTGGCCTTTATTCTGGCCGGGCTCGGCATGCGCACACTGGCTGTGCATCTGGCGTGGGCTAATGTGGAGCTGTGGGCGGCGCTCAGCGGCATTGCCGCAGTCATAGGCTACTATCTGTGGTACAAATCACACCTTGCCGCCGATTCGACGTCGGGGCTGGATGTGCGTATGGTTCGCATCATCCAACATCAGTGCAATTCTACTGATCAGCTGCTCTCTTCATAACGTTGCAATCAACCATTCATCATTTATTCATTCAACCGGCTTACAAATCGGCCTGAATTTCCCCCAAGGAGTGAACATTGAACCAAATTAAACGACTGTTTCCCGTTTTGATCGGCGCTGTCATGTGGATTTCATCCGCCCAGGCGATGCCGGATAGCTTTGCCGATTTGGCTGAAGCGCAAGCTGATTCCGTAGTCAATATCAGCACCACGTCACACCCTCATGTGCAACCTGGCACGCGCGGTCTGCCGCCGGGATTCGGTTTCCCCCATGGCTCGCCGTATGATAACTTCTTCAATGACTTTTTACATAACATGCCTCGACAGCAACGCGAAAGACATGCGCTGGGCACCGGCTTTATTATCTCTTCCGATGGCTATATCGTCACCAACAACCATGTGGTTAAAGACGCTGATAAGGTCATCATCAAGATGCGCGACGGCTCTGAGCACGAAGCCAAAATTATCGGCACCGATCCCAAGCTGGATGTGGCGCTGCTAAAAATCAAAGCCAAACATCTCAAGCCAGTCACACTGGGCAATTCCGATAAATTGCGCGTCGGCGACTGGGTGGTCGCCATCGGCAACCCGTTCGGACTGGAACAGACTGTCACGGCGGGCATCGTTTCCGCCAAGGGCCGTGTGATTGGCGAAGGCCCGTATGATGATTTCATTCAGACGGACGCCGCTATCAATCCGGGTAATTCCGGCGGCCCGCTGTTCAGCAGTAAGGGCGAAGTGATGGGCATCAATACCGCCATCTATTCGCGCAGCGGCGGCAATAACGGCATCGGTTTTGCCATTCCGATCAATCTGGCCAAATCGGTACTCGATGAACTGCGCGAAAAGGGCCATGTCACGCGAGCTCAACTGGGCGTGCATATTACCGATGTCGACAAGGAGACGATGAAGGCGCTGAACCTTAAAAACCGTGAAGGCGCACTGGTGCCACAGGTGGTTGCCGGTTCAGCTGCTGATAAGGCCGGTATCCTGCCGGGGGATGTGATTGTATCCTTCGATGGCGAACCTATTCACAAGGCGCGTGACCTGCCGCTACGCGTGGCGCGCCATACGCCGGGCGACAGGGTGAAAGTCGGCCTTATTCGCAATGGCAACCTCAAAACCATCACCGTAAAAGTCGAAGCAATGAAGGATGATACCGCCTCGAAAGGGCAACCGCATCGCAACAATGACAAAGTGCGCCTCGGTATGGTGGTGGATAACCTGACTCCGGATATGGCCGCCAGATTGCAAACCCGTGTAAAGAAGGGTGTGGTGATCCAACAACTGCAACGCGGTATGCCAGCTGCGCGGGCCGGACTGCGACGCGGCGATGTTATTTATCGCATCAATGGAAAAACCGTGAATAATGTCAGGGAATTTTCAAAACTGGCCAGCCACTTCAAGCCCGGACAGGTGCTACGCCTGATGCTGGACCGACAGGGCGATCAGGTCTTTGCGCTGGTCAAACTGCCCAAACCCCACAAGGGCGATAACTGATTTACTGCCTTGCAGAAGCCTCATATTAAACTGTTAAGCCGTCACCACTGCGGTCTGTGCAAAGAAGCACGGGCCGTGGTGGAAGCGGTGGAAGCACAGGGGTTATGCACATGGGAAGCTGTGGATGTGGACAGTGATAAGGCGCTGCTTGTCCGTTATGGCATGGATGTGCCGGTATTGCTGGTTAACGGACAGGAGCTGTTTCGTCACAGGGTATCGGAAACCGATTTGAAAGCGTCGCTGGCAGCACAGCTATCAGGAACGGGTGTATGATATGAACATGAAACGTGGATTGAGCTGGCTACTGGTGCTGATCATTTTTACAGGCATTGGCGTGCTGGTCTGGACGACGTTACCGCCTGCGCCTGTCACTGTGAGCCGTGGCGACCAAAGCACCGACTTCACCCTGCCAGACCTGCAAGGCGTGATGCACTCATTGCCCAAAGGCCAGGTCGTGCTGCTCAATTTCTGGGCAACATGGTGTCCGCCGTGCCGCCGGGAAATACCCTCTATGGCCTCACTATACAATAAATACGCATCACGGGGACTTAAAATAATTGCCGTATCCATTGATAAACGCCGCAATGACCTGATCAGCTTTATGAAAGAATATCCCATACCATTTCAGGTACTACATGATGCCGATGGCTCCGTTTCCCACAGCTATGGCGTCTATCGTTATCCCGAGTCATTCCTGCTCGATCGTCATGGCACGGTGTTGCAACATGTGGTCGGCGCCACAAACTGGATGTCGGAGCCCATGCTCCATACCATTGATAGCATGCTGGCTAAGCCGGCTGGTGAAGCGCGCGGAGAGAAGGGTGGAATCGACACAACCAAACAGGGATAATACGCCTGCAACTTTAAAGCAACGCATTGATAGCCTGCGCATCACGCTCAAGGAACACAACTACCGCTATTATACGCTCGATACGCCGATCATTACGGATGCCGAATATGATCGCCTACTGCGTCAACTGGAAGCACTGGAAACAGAGCTGGGCGAGCCGATACCTTCAGATTCGCCAACCCAAACCGTTGGCGCACCACTTTCTGCAACATTTCAACCAAGAGAACACGGCGAAGCGCTATTGTCGCTGGCCAATGCCTTTGATGCTGGCGAAGTAGAAGCATTCGTGCGCCGCATCCATGATCAATTCGGTGATCAATTTGGCAATCAAGCTGACGATCAACCACTACGCTTTATCATTGAACCCAAGATTGACGGGCTGGCCATCAACCTGCGTTATGAACAGGGCAAGCTCACCGTTGCCGCCACGCGCGGTGATGGCACAGTCGGTGAAGATGTCACCAATAATGTGCGCACCATTGCCGATATTCCCTGGCATCTGCAAGCTGATAATACGGATACAGACAGCGCTGATATCCCTGATGTGCTGGAAGTACGCGGTGAAGTGTATATGTCTAAAGCCGCCTTTGCTGAACTCAATGCACGTCAGGATGCCGAGGGCGCTGCGCCTTTTGCCAATCCGCGTAATGCCGCCGCCGGTTCACTGCGCCAACTCGATGCCCGCATCACAGCCCGACGCGGTTTGAATTTTTTCGCTTACGGCGTTGGCGTGGGCGGACGTCATATTGCAACAAATCAGTCCGATCTGTTATCGCGCTTACACGATTGTGGATTCGCCGTGCAGCAGACAACGCTCGTCAATAGTAGCGCTGAACTACTGCAACACTACCGACAACTGCAGCAACAGCGCGCCTCCATGCCCTACGATATCGACGGCGTGGTCTATAAGCTGAATGATTTCGAATTACAGGATCGCATGGGTGCCGTGGCGCGCTCGCCGCGTTGGGCCATCGCCCACAAGTTCCTGGCTGAAGAGGTGGAAACTACGGTACACCGGATCATCTGGCAGGTCGGGCGCACCGGAGTCATTACACCAGTGGCCGAGATGCAACCGGTCGCTGTCGGCGGCGTGACCGTATCACGCGCCACCTTGCACAATATCGATGAATTGCACCGAAAACAAGTTTATGCCGGCGCACAGGTCATCGTGCGCCGGGCCGGCGATGTCATTCCGGAAGTGGTCAGGGCGGTGGATGTGGATGAGCGGATTAGTTTTCCTAAAGCGCCTGATCACTGCCCGGCTTGCGGTGCATCTCTGTTTCGTATCGAAGGAGAAGTGGCGATTCGCTGTAGCGGCGGCCTCTCATGTCCGGCGCAATTAACCGAACATTTGCGCCATTTTGTCTCACGCGGGGGCATGGATATCGAGGGTATGGGCGACAAGCTGATAGCCCGGCTGGTGGAAGAGCATCTGATTACAGATATCGCCGACCTGTATGAATTTGACTACGCATCCCTGCGCGACTGGCCGGGCATGGGCGCTAAAAAAATCACCAATTTGCAGGCTGCGATTGAACAGAGTCGACACCGGCCACTGGCCCGGTTTTTGTATGCGCTGGGTATTCGTCATGTCGGCACGGCGACAGCAACTGCACTGGCCAGCTATTTCAGCACGCTCAATCATATCATGCAGACTGACGCTGAAACATTGATCGACATACCGGACATCGGTCCGGAAGTGGCAACCAGCATCATCAGTTTTTTTTCCGAAACGCACAACCGAGATGTGATTCAGCGACTGCTGGATGCAGGTGTGCAACCCGCATCCCGGCAAATGACGCTCAGCGACCACCCATTATCTGGCAAGAGAGTCGTGCTGACGGGCAGCTTTGCAGCCATTGATCGCCGAATGGCGCAGGAGAAGCTACGCACACTGGGGGCCAAACCGACCGGTTCGGTTTCCAAAAATACCGATATTGTTATTGCCGGCGAAAAATCCGGTTCGAAACTAACCAGGGCGCACGAACTGGGTATCGAAGTAGCAGGTGAGAAGCAGTTGCTTGCATGGCTTAACCCCTGAGCAGTTACGCAGCGGCCCCAAATCATGGAGGTCTGGCTTTAGCGACACCTCCATAGCATACTGAATAATTGTGACAATTGTGACAAAACACTTGCATCAAGAGTCGGTTTGTGTTGAAATCACTGAAATAACGCTGAAAAAGCCGCGTTATACTCGTGCAAACATCATATTATTTACACGTTATAATCAATATTTATGGATCGCTGGCTGACGCTTAACGGTCGAATTCGGGGTTCCATCCCCTTGAAAAAAGGACAGAAATGGCAACGAAGAAAGTAAAAGAACAGGCTCGCAAAATACTCAAGGATATTTTTGGTTACGATAACTTCCGGCCTATGCAGGAAGAGATTATCTGTAGTCTTATGGACGGCAAGGATGCCTTTGTGCTGATGCCGACCGGCGGCGGCAAATCGCTGTGCTACCAGATACCGGCAATCATGCGTGAAGGCACCGGCATCGTGGTATCACCGCTGATATCTCTGATGAAAGATCAGGTGGATGCGTTGACAGCCTGTGGCGTGAAAGCGGCATACTACAACTCATCGCTGAAAGCTGCTGAAGCCAAGGATGTGCTGGCACGCTTTGAATGCGGTGATCTTGATCTGCTCTACGCCGCCCCTGAACGACTGTTATCGAAGGGCTTTCTGGCCAAAATGGATCAAGTGAAGCTGGCCATGTTCGCCATTGATGAAGCGCACTGCGTATCGCAGTGGGGGCATGATTTCCGTCCTGAATATGTGCGCCTCGGCGAATTGCGTCAGATTTTCCCGGACGTGCCCATGCTGGCGCTGACGGCCACAGCCGACGAACACACCCGTGAGGATATCAGCGATCGACTGCAACTGGGCAAGGCCAAGCGCTTCGTGGCCAGCTTTGACCGCCCCAATATTCGCTATCTTGTGGCTGAAAAAAGGCAACCGCTGACCCAGATACTGCAATTTTTGGAAGGCTGGTCGAACTGTTCTGGTATCATCTACTGTCTGTCGAGAAAACGGGTGGAGGATCTGGCCGTGAACCTGCAACGCCACGGCATCCGCGCCGCCGCCTACCATGCCGGCATCCCGGGTCGCTCGCGGGAGAAGGTGCAGGATGATTTCCTGCGTGATCGTATCAAAGTGATCGTAGCGACGATCGCCTTCGGTATGGGTGTGGATAAACCGAATGTACGTTTTGTCATCCACCACGACCTACCCAAAAGCATCGAATCCTACTATCAGGAAACTGGTCGTGCCGGTCGTGACGGACTGGAATCGGAAGCCTTGATGCTGTACGGCTCCGGCGATGTAAATCTGGTGCGCAGGCTGATCGAAAATGTGGAAAATATTGATCAGCGTCGTGTTGAAGTGCATAAACTCAACAGCATGGTGGCATTTTCCGAGGCGCTGACCTGCCGCCGCAGAGTGCTGCTCGGTTACTTCGGTGAACCGCTGGATGAACCGTGCGGCAATTGCGATATCTGCCTGGATCCGCCCGAAACCTATGATGCCACGGAATTTGCCGAGGCCGCCTTGCAGTGCGTGCGCGAAATCAATGGTGATTTCGGCATGGGTTATATTGTGGATGTGCTGCGTGGTTCAAAAAATGCTCGTATTCTGGAGCACAAGCACGACAAGCTGAAAAGCCACGGCTCCGGTGCAGATATCAATGCCGATGAGTGGACATCTATTCTGCGCCAGTTGGTGCATCACGGCTATTTTGTTCAGGACGTATCCCGACGCGCCGCTATGCTGGCGACCAAAAAGGCCGAGCGCATCGGCAATGGCACGCCCATTATGCTGGCCAAATATCAGCCCGGCATCCGGCGTCACTTCAAACGCCTCGGCATGCCGCGTGATGAAGCCCTGTTCAAGAAACTGGTCAAATTAAGAGAAGATATTGCTGATCGTGAGGATGTGCCACCACATGTGGTGTTCAGCGATGTCACGCTGACTGAAATGAGCCAGCGCAAACCAGTGTCGGAAGAGTCCATGCGCACCATCAGCGGCGTCGGCCAGCACAAACTGGAAGAGTACGGCGAAGCTTTCATTGCGCTGATCAACAAGCATGTTGAAAGTGGCGATGGTAAAAAAGGTACCAAGGTCGGTGGCAAGGATATCCCCATGCTCATTGCCAAGGGCCCGGGGCTAAATGAAACACAGACCTATATTCTGTCGCTCTATCGTAAAGGCGTTAGCCTGGAGGACATTGCCGCCCAGCAGGGTGTCAGTGAAACAACGGTATTGAAGCATTATGTCGCCATCATTCGGGCCGGCCAGCATATTGATGTGCCTGCCTTTATCGGCGATGATTTCGACACCCTGATGGCGGAACTGGATAATGCCGATCCGTATGCATCTCTGACTGAAGTCAAGCGCGATCTGTCGGTGGATTTAAATAATGATGAATTCAGACTGCTGCTGGCCTGGCGTGAAGCCATTGGCGTAGCTTAGAAGCCTAAGAGGCTGTGCCTGATGCTGATCGGAGTCATCATGCTGCTGTTATCCGGCTGTTTTGCTCTGAGCAAGGAGCAGTATGAATCGGTTCAGTCGCTTGATTCAGTTTACCCTTGCAGCCGAAAGCCAATAACAGCGCCAGCATTGGTGCGCCGGATGCGATTTTCCCGTCCTCCAGCATCTGCATCGCGTCCTGACGCGACACCCAGAACGTGCGAATATCCTCATGCTCTGCCGCACAACCGCCGCCGGCGCTGACCTGGCTGTTTTTATCCACCATGCCGAGGAACAGATCAATGCGCTCCGAACAGGCTCCGGGCGTAGTGTAATAGCGCCCGAGGAATCTGACTCCGACAGGCGCAAAACCGGCTTCCTCCTGCGCCTCCCGGATGATCGCCTGTTCCGCTGTCTCCCCTGCATCAATCATACCGGCCACAATTTCTGTCAGCCACGGGTTGTCATGGCGCGCCACCGGGCCGATACGAAACTGCTCCAGCAACAGCACCTCATCGACTGCCGGGTCATACAACAACATGGCGGCAGCATCGCCGCGTTCCATGTTTTCCCGCCGAACCTGCATGCGACCACCATCAAAACGATCATGTTCTACGGTGTATTCATCCATGCCAAAAAAGCCCTGATACACTCTGTTTTTGCATCTGATATGATAGTCCATAAAGCCCGCCTCTTATCGCACTCATCTTACCGAGTATGCACGAAATGCGTGCATTGATTTTGCTTCCCGTAACTCGCTACGGTACGCCAACTTTGTCAATCTGTCCTTTACTGCTACACTAAGGCGCATGAAGATTTTAGTTGTTGAAGACGAAGAGCGCGTAGCTCACTTTATTCAAAAGGGCCTCAAAGAGGAAGGACACGCCGTTGATGTCTCCTATGATGGGGAGGATGGCGAGTTTCTGGCCGAAATTAACGATTATGATCTGATTATTCTCGATCTGATGTTGCCGAAAAAAAATGGCATTGTGGTCTGCCGAGAACTGCGCGCCGCCGGCGTTGCCACGCCGGTGCTAATGCTGACTGCACGCGATTCTGTTGAGGACAAGGTGCGCGGGCTCGATGCCGGCGCTGATGATTATCTGGCCAAGCCATTTGCTTTTGAAGAGTTACTGGCTCGCGTGCGCGCGCTGCTGCGCCGCCAGTCTGACAGCAAATCTCCTGTCCTCAAAATCGCCGATCTGCAGCTCGATCCGATCAGCCGTCGCGTCAGCCGTAGCGATACACCCATTCGCCTGACCACCAAGGAATACGCCCTGCTGGAATATCTGCTGCGCAACCAGGGCAAGGTGCTCTCCCGCACCCTGATTGGCGAACATGTGTGGGATATGAATTTTGATCCCGAAAGTAATGTGATTGATGTTTATATCAGTCACTTGCGCTCTAAAATTGATAAAGGTTTCGAACCGCCTCTGCTGCATACCCTGCGTGGACAGGGCTACCTGCTCAGCGATGATTCTCCGCCGGTTTAGTCCGCTACTGTGAATATGCGAGCACTGTTCTGAAGCTGTCCCCTTTTAGCATGATCAACTGGGTGCGTTCCAACATATTGCGCACCTTTCGCGGCCGTCTGGCCATGCTCTATATCTCACTGGAGTTCGGCATTCTTATGTTTGCCGGCGTAGTGCTCTATAATGTACTTTCCCACCGCGTCTATCATGAGTTGGACGAGCAGTTGATGACGCATGCCATCTCGCTGTCCAATGAACTGGAAAGCTCCCCTTTCTATTTCTGGTCGGGCTATCTGGGCAGCTTCGCCGACCATTATCCCGGCGCCATTCAACTGGTGGCGGCCAACGGCCGTATTCTGTTTCGTTCGGATCGCTCACTGATCGGCAAGGGCGGCAACGATGTCAGCAGGGCGCTCGGCTATGCTTTCCGCACCGATATGCCTTCATTCGCCTCAACCGAATCGCTGCTCAGCAAGGCCAATGTCCGTGTCATTGCATTCCCCATTCACAATGACGGCAAGGTGATTGCTACGCTGATGCTGGGCCATAACACGGCGGATATTCGGTCCGTATTCAATCTGCTATATATAGTCGGAGGAATTCTGGGGCTGATTTCGATTGTCATCAGCGCCGGCGCGGGTTACTACATGGCCAAGCGGGCGCTGGAACCGATCAATGAAATCACCTCGACAGCACGCGGCGTGGCCGCCGGCGATCTGACCCGGCGTCTGAAATCGAAATCGCAGGATAAAGAGATTCAGGTGCTGGTGCGTGTACTGAACAAAATGTTCACCGATCTGGAAACCAGTTTTCAGGCCCAGAAACGATTTACCGCCGACGCATCGCACGAACTGCGCTTGCCACTGACCATACTGAAGGGGGAGATCGAGGTGGCGCTGCGCCATCCGCGTACAAAGGAGGAATATGAACAGATTTTACGTCAGCAACTGGGCACCATCGACAGAATCCAGCACATCGTCAATGATCTGCTGACACTGGCGCGAGCCGATGCCGGCCAACTGGAAATCGTGCAAACGCCGGTGGATTTGTCATTACTGTTGCAGGAGGTGGGACAGCAGCACCTTATTCTGTTTGACAGCCACCATGTTGGCTTGGATATGCAGATTGAGGATGATCTGGGTATCATGGGCGACGCCAGTCAAATCGAGCGCACGATCATGAATCTGCTATCCAACGCATTTAAGCATGCCCCGGAGCGCTCCGACATCCATCTGCTGGCCCATGCGGAGGCGGGCTCGGCCATCATCTGCATCCGAGATGAGGGCCCCGGCATTGCCATTGAACAGCAACAACGCCTGTTTGACCGCTTCTTCCGCGCCGATGACGCCCGCTGCCGCAAAGAGGGCGAAGGTGCCGGACTCGGGCTAGCCATCTGCAAACGCATCGTCAACGCCCACGACGGCGATATCCGGGTAGAGAGTCAACCAGGCGAAGGCGCGGCATTCTACATTCGGCTACCATTATCCAATGCCGAGCCCAACCATATCAAACGCCTTGATGCCCTGCTTCAGCCATCGAACGGGAATCAGCCGCAGTCATAATTCACCTTCTGGTCTGGTTCTTTTTGAGCTATCGCGTCTTGGTCATGCCATGCCTTGCCCCCTGCACGTCACGGAAGAACGCAGAGCAAAACCACAACCAATCTTAAATGTTTTATCGTGGTTATCTGGCTACCAGGGGAGGGGGATTCTACGTTCGGCCTTTGACTTACTCTGTGCAACTCTGTGTACTCTGTGGTTCAATATTGTGTAGTGGGGGAAGATGATATGAGCCGAATTCATCGTTATGATGGGGCGGAGGTCGTGGTTGAGTTCGATCTTGCTCGCTGTATTCATACTGGCGACTGTAGCCGCGATTTACCGGAGGTATTCAACACCAAACGCAGTGGTCGCTGGGTGCAGCCTGATGGCGCTCCGGCAGCACAGATCGCCCACGTATGCGCCGACTGTCCAACCGGAGCGCTACGTTGCATCGATAAAGCATCCGGCCAGGCGATGGACTCGCCACCAAAGTACAATACGATACAAATCATCGCCGACGGGCCACTGTATGTGCATGCGAAGATGCGTGTGAATGGCAAACCGGAGCCCGGTTATCGCGCCGCGTTCTGTCGTTGCGGTACATCACGGTTGATGCCGTACTGTGACAACAGCCATCGGGAATGCAATTTTCGTGACGATGGCAAGGTAACGGTTCCACTGCCTTCGCCGGCAGGCAGTCAGGGGCCGTTGTCCATCAACGCCACGCCGGGCGGGCCGCTGATGATTGAAGGGCCGTTTACGCTGCTCGACGCAGCAGGTCAGGTGGTGTGTGAAAGTTCCAAAGCAGCACTGTGCCGATGTGCCGCATCAAAGATGAAACCGTATTGCGACGGTTCGCATACCGCCATCGGTTTTAATCAAAGCCAGGACATAAATGGAACCAAACAGGCTTGAACCACAGATGAACGCGGATGAACACAGATGAGAAGCAAAGATAAAACGTTTAGATTGGTTGTGGTTTTACTCTGCGGAACTCTGTGCACTCTGTGGTGAAGGATTTTGGTAGTTGTCTGTGAATCGTGATCTTGAACATATGCAGATGGCGCTGGAACAGGCTCGGGTTGCGGCTCGGGCCGGGGAGGTGCCGGTCGGGGCTGTGCTAGTACTTGAAGATGGGCAGATATTTGCCAGCCATAATGCGCCGATCAGCCTGCATGACGCCAGTGCGCATGCTGAAATGCGGGTGATTCGGGATGCCTGTATCGCCAGCCTCAATTACAGGCTGACCGGCAGCACGCTGTATGTGACGCTGGAGCCATGCGCCATGTGTGCCGGCGCTATCATCCATGCCCGCGTTGCCCGCGTGGTGTATGGTGCCGATGATAGAAAAACAGGTGCAGTGACCTCCCTGTATCAACTATTGGCGGATAAACGGCTCAATCACCAGACCGAAATAACTGGTGGCGTCATGGCCGATGGCGCCGGTACGCTGTTAAAACAGTTTTTCAGAGACAGACGCAAGCACAACAAGGCTCAGTGACGCGCCAGCGCATCCTGTAACGCCGTTGCCAGTAATTTCAGGCGAAATGGCTTGTTCAATATCCAGCTGTTGGCCATTTGATCCTGCTTGCCGAGCACTTTACTGCGGTCGTAAGCGGTAGCAAAAATAATCGGCATATTCGGATAGGTCGCGCGCAATCGCTTTGCTGTCTCCACGCCGCCCATCTCAGGCATCACCACATCCAGCAGGGCGACAGAGACTGCACCCAGCCCCTCTTTTTCCAATGCGTCCACGCCATGATACGCCGTGATCACCCGATAACCGAGATGGGTGAGCAGCGCTGAGGTTGTTGTCAGCACAATCTGTTCATCATCGACCAGCAGTATGCTTTCACCATGACCGCGCGGCAATTGGTCGGGACGACCATCGTCTTTCAAGGCCTGTTCACCATGCAGAGGCAGATAAATCCGGAATGTCGTACCTTCATGCAGCCGGCTATCGATATCTACCGCCCCCTGATGCGACTGTACCACGCCATAAACAGTCGACAGACCCAGCCCCGTCCCCTCACCCACCTCCTTGGTGGTAAAAAACGGTTCAAACAGTTGATCCCGAATCGATTCGGGAATACCACAGCCGTTGTCCGCCACGCTAAACTCCAGCCACGGGCCATCAGCCAGCCCCTGATGTTTTTCATGCAGGCACGCCTGCACGCCGATCTGTTTCAGGCCGATTTGAATACGCGGTTCGCTCACCGCATTCACAGCATCACGGGCATTGACCAGCAGATTGAGCACCATCTGCTGCAACTGCACCTCATCCCCCGTCACCGCGATATTTTCATCTACATCGAAGACATGAATAACCGGGATATTTTCCGGAATAGCCATCTCGGCCAACTCCAGCGCCTGCTCCAGAAATGGCCTGAATGCAACCGGTTGCATGCGTATCATGCCCTTGCGGGCAAAGGTCAACAGCTGGGCGATCATATTGGTTGCCCGTTCACACAATTCATTGATACGTTCGATTTTGGCAAGACCATCCGACGATAACGATGCATCATGACTGATGAGATAGAGGTTGCCCATCATACCGGCCAGCATATTATTGAAATCGTGTGCAATGCCGCCAACGAGCGTGCCAATCCCTTCCATTTTCTGCGCCTGTAGCAACTGTTCTTCCGTCTGCCTCTGCTCGGTGATATCCCGGCTGATACCGATCAGTCCCAGTTGCT
>JALUWF010000028.1 GCA_027019785.1 Mariprofundus sp.
ACGGCATCCAGTATCACCTTCAGATTACTGCCCCGACCCGATGCCATGACTGCGACTGCTTTGGAACTCATCACCTGTTCTCCTTTACCTGCTGAAAAAACGGAGAAGTATGTTTTTTCAGTGCGTTTTTGATATTGCATGCGTTGCGGCAAATGCTGCCAAAGTGCGTTGTTTGTTGCATGTTATGCTGCATGACGGCCATTGTAGATCACGCCTTGTCTCTTGGCGTAATCTTGCAACACGTCAACGGCATCCGCCCGACACAGATCGGTTTGAATCGTGATGCCGCGCTTTTCCAGTTGCGACCGCCATGTTGCCATTTTCGGCCCCTCATCGAAACCGATGGCGCGCGCATCGCCGTCGCGCGCGGCGCAGATCAGATGACGGACGCCCGACCATGGAAGAGCGCCGAAACACATGGCACAGGGTTCGCAGCTGGTAAACAGCGCACAGTCTGGCGTATCGGATGCAGCCAGATCGAAACAGCCAAGTTTTTGCTGCGCTGCTGTGATGGCCATCATTTCAGCATGCGCCATGGATGCCGAACAGGCGATAACACGGTTGACGCCTGCGCTGATCAACCGCCCCGACTGCATATCGACAACCACTGCCCCGAACGGCCCGCCAGTGCCCTCGGCCACATTGATGGCGGAGAGCTCGATGGCCAGTTGCATGCGTTCCTCGCTGTGCGGGTAGGCCCCGGCGTGATTGCTCAGCCAGCCAGCCAGCCATGACGGCCCGTGAAGGTAGATTGTTTGTTCACTACTTGGCATGGCGCAAGCATAGGCAAAAGCGGAACAGGCGGAAAGGTGCCCTGATCTGACTGCCGCTGCCATCATAAGCGTAACTGCTCTTAAAGCGCGCTTTTTGCTATCAAAAAGGTACAAAGCTTTGGCAGCCTTGTTGAGTGTTGATCAATACAGGAAAAAAGTGAAGCGAAGTCAAAAATATTTGTGATAATTCTTGCCCAGGGTAGAAAATCTTTGTATTATCTCCTGCATGAAGCATCGTTACCTTGCCGAGCTGATTGCCAATGACCTGTCGAATAAGATGGTATTCATCAGTGGAGCCCGTCAGGTGGGCAAAACCAGCATGGGTATGGATATTGCCCGCAGGTATTTCAAGCACTCCGATTACCTGAACTGGGACGCCAGAGATGATCGTAAACGGTTTCTGAAAGGCGCCTTTGCAGGCGATGCCAAACTCATCATGCTCGATGAGATACACAAATACGCCGACTGGAAAAACCATGTCAAAGGCCTGTTCGACAAACACAAAGATGATTTTTCCATTCTCGTCACCGGCAGTGCTCGGCTTGATATCTATCGGCGCGGAGGCGACTCTCTGATGGGGCGCTATTACGCCTATCGTCTGCACCCCTTTTCATTGACTGAGTTGCTTGGAAGAAGCACCCCGGCCATCACACCACAGGAAGAACTCCGCTTCCCTGATGCAAGCGGTGAATCTTCAGAAGCGCTGCAGAGTCTGATGCGCTATGGCGGATTTCCGGAGCCGCTGCTTGGTCAAAGCCAGCGCGAACTGCGCCGCTGGCATAATCAGCGGGTTGATCGCCTGGTGCGGGAAGATATCCGCGATGTGGAGAGCATACGGTCAATCTCACAGCTACAACTGCTGGTAGACTCTCTGCCGGTGCGCGTCGGTTCGCTGCTTTCAATCAATGCGTTACGGGAAGATTTGTCGGTAGCGCATAAAACAGCAGCGCACTGGCTGGATGTGCTGGAGCGATTCTATTACCACTTCCGAATTTTTCCGTTCGGCGGCAGTCGGATTCGCTCGTTGAAGAAAAATCCAAAACTCTACCTATGGGACTGGTCGGAGGTGCCTGACAATGGCGGCGCAAGGCTGGAAAATCTCATCGCATCGCATCTGTTGAAGCTGTGCCACTATCTGCTGGATGTCGATGGACGCAAGACAGAACTCCATTTCCTGCGCGATAATGATGGCAGGGAAGTGGATTTTCTCGTCACCGAAGCTGGCCGGCCGTGGTTCGCAGTGGAAGTAAAATCATCCGCATCGGAAGCATTCCGGCATCTCAACTATTTTGGCGAACGATTGCAGATACCAGGGTTGTATCAGGTGGTCGGCGAATCGGGCGTGGATCAGATTCGCGGCAATATCCGCACCATTAGCGCGGACAAGTTTCTGCTTTCTCTGCCATAACAGTCAGAAAGCAGGTCAGGCTTTCATAACAGGCGCACCTGCGGCGCGGGCGGCATCCAGCGTCACCCGACCGAGATCACCAGCCGCCGCTTGCGGCGGTTTTTCCTTGCGGAGCCTTGTTTATGTCCTTATAGTGCGCCGCCTGTTTTTCGGAGGTAGTACATATTATGGCAACAATTATTCGTTTGAGTCGTGGCGGTCGCAAAAAACGTCCTTTTTATTCCGTAGTCGTCATGGATGAACGCAAGCGTCGCGATGGTGCATTCATCGAGAAGCTGGGTTACTACGACCCGTGCAAGGAACCGGAAGTTATTGAGTTGAATGTGGAGCGCGTGAAAGCCTGGACCGATCAGGGTGCTAAAGTATCTGATCGTGTGGCCAACCTGATAGCCAAGGCTTCTGCATAATTGACTCGCTGCGAAGCCTGTTGAGGCTTTGTTCATGGTTCATCATACATTTTTGCATGTCGGCGATATCCTCGGGACACATGGTCTGAAAGGAGTGCTGTCAATCTATTCACATACCCGGCCCGCATCTGCGGTTGCCGGGTATTCTTGTTGGCGGGTGGGCGAAAGTGCTGAACATGCGACAGTCTATGAAGTGATTCGGTGCTGGCAGCACGGCAAACGTATGCTGGCTGAACTGGATGGTCTGGATGATTGCGCAAGTGCCGGGCTGCTCAAAGGCTTAAAAATTTGGATTCCCGCATCTGAGGTGGAAAGCGATGAAGATGAATACCTGTGGGAGGAGCTGATTGGCTGCGAGGTGGGCGTAGCCGGTAGCGGCCAGGTTCTCGGTACGGTCATTGCGCTGGAGGAGTACGGCGCACAGGATAATCTGGTGGTGAAAACTGCAGCGGAGGCAGCAGAGCAGGGTGAATGGCTGATCCCGTTCACCGAACAGATCATCACGGATGTTGATCTTGAGCAGCGACTGATCAGAGTCGAGCTGCCCGAAGGGATGGAAACATGTTTCACGCCCAGATTCTGACCCTGTTTCCCGAGTTCTTCGACTCGCCGTTATCCTGCTCGATTCCAAAGCGGGCGATTGCCGCCGGCATTGTCCAGGTCGAGACCATCCAGATTCGTGATTTTGCCACCGATAAACACCACAGCGTCGATGATGCGCCCTATGGCGGCGGCCCCGGCATGCTGATGAAGCCGGAGCCGGTGGTCGCGTCGATTCGTGCGGCGCGTGAACAGCATCCGGATACGCATGTGGTGATGCTCACTCCGTCCGGCAGCCGTTTCACACAGGCCAAAGCGCTGGAGTTTATTGAAAAGCCCGGCGTCACGCTGTTGTGCGGGCGTTATGAAGGCTTCGATGAGCGCATTTGCAACTATGTCGATGAACAGATTTCGCTGGGCGATTATGTCTTGTCCGGCGGCGAACCGGCCGCCATTTGCGTGCTGGATGCGCTGATTCGATTGTTGCCGGGCGTGCTGGGCAGCCCGGAATCGGCCGTGCTCGACTCCTTTAGCGAGGAGGGGATTCTGGACTGGCCGCACTACACACGTCCGGAAAACTTCGAGGATAAGCGCGTGCCCGCCGTATTACTCTCCGGCAACCATGCCGCCATCGAAAGCTGGCGGCGCGCCCAGGCCAAAGCCCGCAGCAAAAATCGGCGTTAGGATTGCGTATCTCGGGATAATCTGAATAGCTCAGCGTTCAAAAAAGAAGTGATTCAAAAGCATTTACCACAGAGTACACAGAGGAAGTCAAAAAGCATCTAATCAGCGGAATAGTCGCTCATGAAGACAGTGCGGGCAGGCCATGGTCTGCCCGCATGTTTACATCACGGAATAAATAAAATCGTTATAGTCGATAAT
>JALUWF010000029.1 GCA_027019785.1 Mariprofundus sp.
CTGTACAAAATGATTGACATTGACAGGCTAAGGCTCATAATAATTCACATAGGTTCTTCGCAGGTACGCGCAATCACCTTTCGAAGGAATAGATTACCTTTGGCGCGCGCCAAAGGTGCATCAAATTTGGTACGGAAAATCGATGTAACATACTGAATAATATATGTTTTTATGGCAATCTATTGAATGCCATCGCTTCTTTCTGCCTGACAAACACTTCTTGATCACTTTCATAAAGCTCTACACTCACCACAGAACATGGCAGGAAAATCTGGTTAACTCCTCTCAATAACACAATAAAACTTGGCCGCGCATGCACAAGTACATTTGCGTGCGCATCGGATGGGTCAGTTTTCATGAGTAGAAGAGGGTCAATTCCTGTGAGCGCCCAAGAAAGGTGCGTATCTGAAATAGATTTGTGGCTTTGCCAATGCAGGCATGGTATGAGCAGAAATGAATATGCGGTTTCTGGATATCGCCTGTCAGGAACTGGATGATACGATCAATTTTTACAACTGTGAAAATAGGAAAAAACCAGGTGGCTCCTACTGCGCCGATTTCCTTGAGCTCATAACCAACCGATGGAAGGAAGCACTGGCCTGGTCAGGATATTCACCAGCGAATCAATGGTGAATTTTTCAGCTTTGCCGCGTAGCAGGTCTCTCACCCCTGGCTGTGAAATGCCGAGTGTTTGGCTGCTGCCTGCTGTGTCAGTTTCTTTTCCATCAAAGTCTTGTCTGCTGCAATCATCATCTGTGAGCGAAGTTTGAGGTTCGCTGTTCAGACTGATAACTGCATCATCACAATTGCAATCAGAGCAAACAACATCCCAATGCCTCCGGTTGTCATGCCCAATACTACGATCGGATTTTCAGCCGCGCCGTCGAAATGGATGAATGCTCGCCTGTAAATCAGCCAGATTGCGAAACAGAATGCGCCGCCAATGAGTAAAAATGTGAGACTCAGATCCAGATAAAAGAAGTACCACGCGTTGACCACGATCGCTAAAAAGAAAATCATCAATTCAATCTGTTCAGCAGGGTGACCAAATCCTGCCAACTCTTCCTTTTCTGTTGGGGCGAACGCAGCAGATAAGCCGGGTGATAGGTCACCCAGACCGGAATGCCCCGGTAATCATGCCATCTGCCGCGCAGTGCGCCCAGCGGCTCATCCGTTTCCAGCACCGTTTGTGCCGCAACCCGGCCCAGCAAACAGATCATTTTCGGTTGTAACAGATTTAACTGTTGCTCAAACCAGAGGTTGCAGGCCTGCACCTCATCTGGCTTTGGGTCGCGATTATTCGGCGGTCGGCATTTGATCGTGTTCATGATATAAACACTCTTTCGATCCAGATCGATGGCATGCAACATCCGATCCAGCAGCTGGCCGGCGCGTCCGACAAAGGGTTCGCCCCTGATATCCTCATCGCGACCCGGCGCTTCGCCGATAAACACCAGATCCGCCTGCGGGTTGCCAACCCCGAATACAACGTTGCTGCGCGTATCGGCCAATCCGCAGAGGCTGCAATCCGAGGCCTCCCGAGATAGTTCATGCAGTGTTTTGAACGGTGCAGACTCCGATCCAGACGATGAGACCGGCGCAGCGGGCATTGCAGCCGGGATCGGCTCTGCATGGGGAAATGCAGCCCCGGCAGTTTCAGCCTGATCGGCCAAAGCCAATTGCTCGCTGCCTGACATTTCCTCACCTGAAACAACAAGGGAAATCGGCGTCTGTACGCCGATTTCCCTCAAATATGTTTCGAGAAAGTCGCTGCTTTCCGGCAAAACTTAACCGAGCAGTGAGTCTACGTTGGCTTCAGAACCGAGATAAACCGGCACGCGCTGGTGCAGTGCTTCCGGCACAATATCCAGCACAGCAATATCCTTGCTCATGGATTTGCCACCGGCCTGCTCCATGATGAAGCCCATGGGGATGGCTTCATAAAGCAGGCGCAATTTACCGGTCGTGTTCTTGTTATCGGCCGGATAGAAAAATACGCCGCCCTTGAGAATGGTGCGATGCATATCGGCTACCATGGCGCCGACATAACGCATGCCGAGACCTGTTTCGGCTTTCAAACGCCGCAGATTATCACCCATATTATCCTGCCACTTATCCTTGTTGGACTCATTGACCGAATAGTAGCCGCCGGTAGCCGGAATCCGCATGTCCGCATGGCTCATTTCAAAACGTGCGACAGCAGGATTAAAGGTATAGCCGTTCACACCAGAACCCACCGAACAGACCAGCATGGTAGAGGGGCCGTACAACACATAACCGGCGGCGACTACATGCCTGCCGGACTGCAGTGTATCGGACACATGCGGGCGCTCGCTATTGGCCGATTTGCGTTTAACGACTGAGAAAATCGTACCGACCGGACCATCGACATCCAGATTGGATGAGCCGTCGAGCGGATCCACCAGCACCAGATAATCGGCATGAGTATACTCCTCAATCACCAGCAGCTCCTCCTGCTCTTCAGATCCCACAGCACATATGAAACCGGTTGAACGCATCTCTTCCAGAAAAATCTCATCGGAGAGCACATCCAGCATCTGCTGCTGCTCGCCCTGCACATTCTCACCGCCGGCTTCACCCAGCGCCCCTCGGAATACAGCCCCGCGCAATACGGCGGCAATTTCAATCGCCGCACGCCCCACGCCCTGGATAATCGGCATCATCGTAGCACCATTCTCGCCCTGTTTGGCAATATTATTCAACGTATCTGGCATATCCTCTCCCTGCATCCGAATGGATGAAAATTTAACAGCGACGACATACTAGCAATACTGAGCCGATTATACAAAAAAGCGTCTAAACATGCCCGGCTGAATAGCAGATAGACCGACGCATCGGATACGCTGTAATTTATTACTTGTTTAGAATATTATAATATTCTATTGTTCGCACATGAAGCGCAGTTTACTACACGAACTTTCAATGATTTTCATTGTGAAAGTCATCGCTCTGGGGTTGATATGGTGGGCGTTCTTCTCATCACCGCCCCCGCTGACTGATGCCTATCACCTGATTCAGCCTGCAACATCACTATCTTCGACGCCGCAATAGCGCCACTTTATGGAGAATACCTATGAATGACCTGTTAGTAGAACTTTCGAGATTCCAGTTCGCCTTTACCGCCCTGATCCATTTCATCTTTGTGCCGCTGACCATTGGCATGAGCTTTCTGCTGTTTATTATGGAAACGGTCTATGTCATCACCGGCAAAGAGGTTTATCGTGAAATGACCCAGTTCTGGGGCAAGCTGTTCGGTATCAATTTTGCCATGGGCGTCGCCACCGGGCTGACGATGGAGTTTCAGTTCGGCACCAACTGGGCATACTATTCCCATTACGTCGGAGATATTTTCGGCGTGCCGCTTGCCATCGAAGGTATGATGGCGTTTTTCTTGGAGTCCACCTTTGTCGGTCTGTTCTTTGTCGGCTGGAAACGCCTGAGCAAATATCAGCACCTGCTGGTCACTTTTCTGGTGGCGCTGGGCTCGAATATGTCAGCGCTATGGATTTTAATCGCCAATGGCTGGATGCAGAATCCGGTCGGAGCTGTATTTAATCCGGACACCATGCGCATGGAACTGGCCAGTTTCTCCGACCTGATCTTCAATCCTGTCGCACAGGCTAAATTTGTACATACAGTCAGCGCCGGCTACACCGTGGGCAGCGTATTCGTACTCGCAATTAGCGCCTGGTATCTGCTGCGTGGCAAGCACATCGAATTTGCCAAACGATCCTTCGCAGTGGCCGCCGGCTTTGGACTGGCTGCGATCATGTCCACCATCATTCTGGGCGATGAATCGGGCTATACGGTTGGCGATGTGCAAAAAGCCAAACTGGCTGCCATCGAAGCCGAGTGGGAAACCGCTCCGGCACCGGCCAGCTTCACGCTGATCGGTCTGCCGGATCAGGAGAACATGAAAACCGATTACGCCATTCGTATTCCATGGCTGTTGGGGCTGATTGCCACCCGTTCCACCGATGAGC
>JALUWF010000030.1 GCA_027019785.1 Mariprofundus sp.
CCATAATGAAAGAACGATCGACCTTAAGCACATCGATCGGAAAGTGTTTGAGGTAGGCCATGCTGGAATAACCGGTGCCGAAATCGTCAATGGATATCTTCATGCCCATCTTTTTCATTTCACCGAGCACAAGCATGGCCGTGTCGGCATCCTGCATCAGTACGCTTTCGGTAATTTCAAATTCAAGACAGGCCGGATCCATGCCTGTTTCGGTGAGTATCTCGCGCACAGCGCTCATCAACTGGCGATCTCTGAACTGATGGCATGACAGGTTGACGGAAATGGCTACCGGGCCAAAGCCGGCGCAGCACCATGCCTGGTGCTGCCGGCAAGCAGTTTTGATCACCCATTTCCCCATCGGAATGATCAGGCCCGAATCTTCGGCGACGCCGATAAAATCCAGCGGCGGAATCATACCTTTGTCGGGGTGAATCCATCGTATCAGCGCCTCAAAACCAGATACCCTCAGGCTGTTGGCATCCACTTTGGGCTGATAAAACAGGGTAAGTTCATCATGTTCCAGCGCGTGATACAGATCGGCTTCAAGCTGGATACGATTCTGGCTCTGCATGCGCAAATGATCATCGTAAAAGAATAGTCCGTTGCGACCGCTGGATTTCACCTGATGCATGGCGGCGTCGGCATGTTTGAGCAACGTATCGATATCATCGCCATCGTCCGGGTACATGGCGATGCCGATACTGGCGGTGACGACCACGCGGTTGCCTGCCAGCATAAATGGGTCATTCAGAGCATCCAGAATACGCCTGGCAACCAGATTGACATGGGCGACATTACCAACATCGACCAACATGATGGTGAATTCATCGCCATCCAGTCGGGCCAGCCCATAGTCTTTGTCGCCGCGTTCCGTCGCGGCCATATCGGTGGCTCGAATGCTCTGCTGCAGCCGACCGGAAATCTCACGCAATAGCGTATCGCCGGCGGCATGGCCGAGGCTGTCATTGATCCGTTTGAAGTGATCCATGCCCAGAAACAGCAGGCTGATTCGTTTGTCATTGCGACGAGCGTGATGCATGGCCATGCTCATATGTTCCCTGAACATCATTCTGTTCGGCAGGCCAGTCACACGATCATGAAAAGCCAGTTTTTGAATGGCTTCATCGGCATGCTTTCGTTCGTTCCGCAAGGTTGCGCTGGCACGCAGCATAAAATGCAACCGATAGCAGAGCAGTTGCCAGTTGACCGGCAGCACCACGACATCGGCAACAGCGCTGTTATAGGCGCGTTCCACCACATCGATGCTCTCATCTTCCACTATAAGGACGACCGGAGTGTCGCGACCTTTGGGCATGATGCGCAGTCGCTGGCAGAAAGTGATACCGTCGATATCCGGCATACGATAATGGATCAGCACCAGCGACGGCATCTGTTTACCTGACAGTAGCAGTCCCTGTTCGCCCGAGTCGGCCTGAACCACATCGAAACCCGCCTGGCTGACAGACTGATACATGACTGTCAGCGCTGCTGCGTTCGGCCCGACAATCATAACAGTTTCCATTTGCAACATCTGTTGCAATTCCTGGTGTGCAAGATGAATAGCCATGGAGAAGCAAACAGCAAGAGCTATGCCATGCAGAAAAACCGTGCCGATTCCCGGCGTCAGGATGCGCGATTATTTCGGAGAGAAAATCCAGCCGCCATGCGATGAGAATTCAAGTTCGGCCTGGTCAGGATCATCGGTATGGTCGATAATGACATGCTGCATACTGGCAATGCTTTCCAACTGGATGGATTCAAAACGCAGGGCGACGCCATCCCGAATAGTTCTAACCACAACAGCATCGGCCAGAATGGGTAGTTCATGCTGAGCATGCCCCAGCAGCATGCTCACCTGGCAATGCTCACCGTCCTCCAGCTTTTTGTCCGTATGCACAAACAACCCGCCCATGCTCAAATCAACAACTTCAACACCAAAAGAGTCGCCATCCCGGGTAGATAGTGTCGCACCAATCAAAACTTTGGATCTACTGTATTGACGTTGGTTATGATACAGTTTCATAAGGTTCTCCTCAGGTGCCTGCCAGCTTCCCTCTGTTTAAAACAGCAAAAAGATAATGCGCACGATTTCAAGTGCTGGTAAACATAGATGATTTGTACGTTCCTGAAAAGGAATCAATCGGAGGCGTTTATCCTGGCCTGTAATTATGGTTGAATGTGCGTATTCATTTTTTCTAAAAAATCACTTTTGGGACGTCTAAACCATGCAACAAAACTCCGAACACAGACTGCTGATCAGTATGATGATTGCTATTGTGGCAGGTGGCGTATCCGGCTTTATCTGGGGCGAAACGATGCTATCGGTGGCATGGATGGGGCAACTGTTCCTGACAGCATTAAAAATGCTGATCGTACCGTTGGTAGCGGCCAGCATTATCACCGGTGTAGCGGGACTCGGTGATGTGCGCAAGCTGGGGCGCATGGGTGGGATATCACTGGGCTACTACGTCTGCACCACCCTGATTGCCGTTTCAATCGGCCTGGTCATGGCCAACCTCTGGCAACCCGGCGTCGGAGTTGATCTGGCTTCTGGCAGCGCTGCGTCGAAGCCGCAGGTTGGCGATGTCAGCATGACCGACCTGATTTTATCACTGGTATATCCGAATATCGTTGATGCCGCAGCCAATATGAAACTGTTGCCGATCATCGTATTTTGCATACTGCTGGCTGCGGCACTGTCGACGCTGGGCGAGCGAGGCAAGCCGGTCATTGCTTTTTTTGAAGGGCTGAACGATGCCATGATGCGAGTTGTGGAATGGATCATGCTGTTCGCTCCGGTGGGCGTGTTTGCGTTGATTGCTTCCAAACTGGGGGCTACCGGAGGTGGAGAGGCATTTGTCGCGCAACTGGCCGGGCTGGCGAAATATGCGCTGGCCGTGATATCCGGCCTGCTCACGCACGGGATTGTACTCTGTGCGATCCTGTTTCTGGTAGCGCGCCGTTCCGTACCATCGTATCTGAGCCACCTGGCTACACCGTTGATGACCGCATTCTCGACTGCGTCGTCAAGCGCCACATTGCCACTGACACTGGATGGCGTAAAAAATGCCGGCGTAGATGAACGGGCAAGACGTTTTGTATTGCCGCTGGGGGCGACCATCAACATGGATGGTACAGCCCTGTATGAAGCAGTGGCCGTGTTGTTCATAGCCCAGGCCTATGGTATTGAGCTCGGATTTACTCAGCAAATACTGGTATTATTGACTGCAACCATGGCCGCAATCGGTGCAGCCGGCATTCCGGAAGCCGGACTGGTCACCATGGTGATGGTGCTGGAAGCCGTCGGTCTGCCGCTGGACGGGATCGGTTTGATTCTCGCGATCGACTGGCTTCTGGATCGATGCCGCACCACTATCAATGTATTCGGTGATGCGGTCGGTGCGGCCGTGGTGGATCAACTGACAGGCGGTTCCCGGCCTGCCAACGACATGGTAGAGATGCATTGAAAAGGGATGGTCTTTTTACTGCGCGGCAAGCGACAAGTGTGATTTTTACTTTCTTTACAAATCAACATCTTGCGATGCAAGTTATCGATTTTCGCGCCCATCCATCGGCGCTCTGATGACTTCTTCGAAGTCGTCAAATTTGTGAATCTCGTTTTTTCAGCTATAATACGCATCAAATCGTTTTTTCCATTTAACGCGCACGCTTTTTACGCCATGATTTTGCTATCTTATCATGTGGATGAAAAAATTCATGCAGGTGCGTTACTTGTTTCAAATGAAGCAAACTAATTATTTAAAAACGAGGTAAGGAACTCAATGAGTAAAAATTTTGTATTCACATCTGAATCTGTATCAGAAGGACACCCGGACAAAGTGGCTGACCGTATTTCAGACGGCGTGCTCGATGCGTTGCTGGAGCAGGATCCCTATTCCCGCGTCGCCTGCGAAACCATGGTCACCACAGGTCTGGCACTGATCGCTGGCGAAATCACCACCTCTGCCATCGTCGATTATCAGCAGATCGTGCGCAGCGCGATCAAAGAGATTGGCTACAACTCTTCAGCCATGGGCTTTGACTGGGAATCCTGTTCTGTGCTGGTCTCTCTCGACAAGCAGTCGGTGGATATCGCTCAGGGCGTCAATGAAGGAGAAGGGCTGGATCTGAATCAGGGCGCCGGCGATCAGGGCCTGATGTTCGGTTATGCCAGTAATGAAACCGATGTGCTGATGCCTACCCCCATTCATCTGTCGCATCAGCTGGTGGAAAAACAGGCTGGCGTGCGCAAGGCTGGCGTACTGGATTTTCTGCGTCCGGATGCGAAATCACAGGTCACTGTGCGCTACGAAAACCATAAACCAGTTGCCATTGATGCTGTGGTATTGTCCACCCAACATAATCCCGATGTAAGTCATAAAGAACTCTCGGATGCAGTGATGGATGAAATCATCAAGCCAATACTTGATCCCACAGGCTTGCTGCATGCTGGCACTCAATATCACATCAACCCGACCGGTCGTTTTGTGATCGGCGGCCCGGTGGGAGACTGTGGCGTCACTGGTCGCAAGATTATTGTCGATACCTATGGCGGTTTCGGTCATCACGGCGGCGGCGCCTTCTCGGGCAAGGATCCATCCAAGGTGGATCGCTCCGCCTGTTATATGATGCGCTATGTGGCCAAAAACATTGTTGCCGCCGGTCTTGCTGATCGCTGTGAAGTGCAGGTGGCCTACGCTATCGGCGTGGCACATCCGCTTTCTGTGATGATTGACACCTTCGATACGGGCAAGATTGATGAAGAGAAATTAGCTGAAATCGTGCGTGAAACATTTGATCTGCGTCCGAAGGGCATCGTTCAGGAGCTGAATCTGCTACGCCCTATCTATGCCAGAACAGCTGCATACGGCCACTTTGGTCGCGAACTACCGGATTTCACTTGGGAGCGTACTGATAAAGTGGATGCGCTCAGAGCTGCCTCCGGAATGTAATGCGCATCGCGCACTCATCATAAACCAATAAACTGACTGAGGGGCACTGCAACAGGTTTTTAGAATCTGCCAGGCTCAGTCGAATTTCAACGGTGCTCATATTTTTATGTCCGGGATTAAAATAATATCCGGACCATGATAGGAGTATGAGAATGTCTGAATTTACAGATTACAAAGTGGCGGATATGTCGCCCGAAAATATCGCATGGGGTCGTAAAGAGCTCGATATTGCGGAAACGGAAATGCCGGGCCTGATGGCCATTCGTGAAAAATACGCTGCCGAGCAGCCTTTGAAAGGCGCGCGCATTGCAGGTTCCCTGCATATGACCATCCAAACCGGCGTATTGATTGAAACCCTGATTGCACTGGGTGCGGAAGTGCGTTGGGCGTCATGTAATATCTTTTCCACCCAGGATCATGCGGCGGCCGCTATTGCAGCCAAAGATATTCCGGTTTATGCCCATAAGGGTGAATCGCTGGAAGAGTATTGGGAATTCTGCCACAAAATCATGGAGTGGGATGACGGCGGTACGCCAAACATGATTCTTGATGATGGCGGAGATGCCACATTGCTGCTGATTCTTGGTGCCAAAGCAGAGAAAGATGCATCTGTTCTCGATAATCCGGATTCGGAAGAAGAAGTAGCGCTGTATGCTTCGATCAAAAAACGTATGGCCAGCCAGCCGGGTTATTATACCACCCGTCGCGATGCCATTAAGGGTGTCACCGAAGAGACCACCACCGGCGTTCACCGCCTGTATCAGATGGCGGAAGCTGGCGATCTGCCGTTCCCGGCTATCAATGTGAACGATTCGGTCACCAAATCCAAATTTGATAACCTGTATGGCTGCCGCGAATCACTGCTCGACGGCATCAAGCGTGCGACCGATGTGATGGTGGCAGGCAAGATTTGTGTGGTACTTGGCTACGGAGATGTGGGTAAGGGCTGTGCGCAGGCATTTAAGGGCATGGGCGCGACCGTTCTGATCACTGAAATTGATCCGATCTGCGCGCTACAGGCTGCCATGGAAGGTTTCCGTGTGGTCAAAATGGATGATGCATGCAAGGTGGGTAATATCTTTGTGACCACCACCGGCAATTACCACGTCATTTCCCATGATCACATGGTAGCCATGCCGGATCAGGCCATTGTCTGCAATATCGGCCACTTTGATAATGAAATCGATTGCGCCAGCCTGAAACAATACGAGTGGCTGAATATCAAGCCGCAGGTGGATCAGATTATCTTCCCGGACGGTACGCGTATCACCTTGCTGGCCGAAGGTCGTCTGGTGAATCTGGGTTGCGCAACCGGTCACCCGAGTTTCGTGATGTCCAACTCTTTTTCCAACCAGACACTGGCGCAGATCGAAGTATTCAATCAGACCGGCCAGTATGAGAACAAGGTATATACACTGCCCAAACATCTGGACGAAGAAGTGGCGCGCTTGCACTTGGCCAAGATCGGTGCAAACCTGACCGCATTGTCGGATCAGCAGGCCGAATATATCGGCGTGCCGGTTGATGGCCCCTACAAGCCGGATCACTACCGCTACTAATCTGGACTATAGAGCAACGTCAAAAACAGGAACCGCAGATGGACACAGATGAACGCAGATAATCATCACAGCAAAGCCGACACATTCAAGCCTGGTT
This sequence comes from Mariprofundus sp., assembly GCA_027019785.1. Lineage (GTDB taxonomy): Bacteria > Pseudomonadota > Zetaproteobacteria > Mariprofundales > Mariprofundaceae > Mariprofundus. The sequence continues at coordinate 6,609 of JALUWF010000030.1, forward strand.
GTTATTTTCCTCTGCGTCCTCTGCGGTGAATGTTTTTTATGCCTGTTATCCGGAATATTGCTCTCAGGAGGCACATCAGGACGGTGATGTTCAAACCGTTATTGGCTGTCGCCATCCTTGTAGCTGCTTTATCCGTACCCGCAGCGCAGGCGGCTGGCGGTTTGTCGGTGGATGCTAAATTCGATTTAACCGGCGATGGTATTGTCGATGCGTCCGACTGGGCAAAGATGAGCGAGGATGCAAAACGGACCTATGCCAACGAATCGGTTCAGGCTCTGGGGCAGGATCCGCATGCTATTCTTGAAGGCCATCAAACGCGCGGAGAACGATATCTGCAGGGGCTACGCTCTGTTTATGAGTAATCAATTCGTTATCACGAATTGATATTGACGAAAGCTCAGGCTGGGCTATAATAGCGATAGAAAAGATTAGCGGTTCTCTTGAGCCGCTGGCGGTCGCCGACGGGTGGCCGCCTTTTTTATGCGGCTGAACTTTTGGATACAATGCAGTCATGTTTGATCCCCATAAACCGGCCAATGCTGGTTGTCTGACCGCCTGAAAACGGCCGACTCCTGCCTGTGGTGGTCGGCGTATTCCGGCCACAATCAGACGTTCGACTTAGGGACTATCCTCTAGGATCATGTCAATAACTGTACGCAAACAATGAAAGGCAAGATAACAATTGCCAAAATATATCCTATCATAGAGCATTCAATTTCATGGTCACTTCTGAAAGCATCTCGCAGGCATATAGTAGCCCCCCAATTACTGAAGCAGTAATCAGTGTTGTATTCGACTCAAACATCAATAAAAAAACCATTGATTCTGCTAATGTTAAATTTCAAAGATACTATTCCAAGTCTGATAGTTTATCTCACGTTAACGTAAATCTTGATATGGCTAATCACCAATCGAAAATTGACCAACAGGATTCTGGCTATCGCCTTAGCACGGAAGATATGACTCAGTTGCTTCTGTTGCAGGAGTCTTCTTTTACCGTTTCACAACGGGCTCCCTATCCGGGTTGGGATGTTTTTTTTGATCGATTTGTTCGCGATTGGAAGGTATGGAAAAGGGTAGTTAAACACAAAAAAATCAAACGAATTGGGGTTAGGTATATTAACCGCTTGGATATTCCGGCTGAAGAAGCTACGGTGGTAGATGAGGAATATCTTAATTTTTATCCAAAAATACCTGAGGTATTTTCTCCATTGATTGGTTACAAGCTCCAATGTGCTCTACCTCTTGAAAGCGGCACTTCACAATTGCAACTGAACTCTGCGGTAGTTCCTTCTCCACTATTGGGACATATTTCAATTATCCTTGATCAAGATATCATTAGACTTGTTGATGTCCCTCAAAAGGATGAAGATATTTTTAAATTGCTTTCTGACATAAGGCACCAAAAAAACGAGGTTTTTGAATCTTGTATTACTGAAAAGGCACGGAGGCTTTTTGGAAATGGTCGATCGTAACTATACAACCGCTGGTCCTAGACTACTCACAAAGCCTAAGTTCCAGTCAGAAACTGACGTCTCTTCAATGCTGCCATTTTTCGACAACGCTACATTTGATGGTGTTGACAACCCTGTTAAAAAGTTTGATCTAGATTATGGCAACAACACTAGCCTAGCGTCTTGTTTCTCAACTACTACTTTATATGATTCGGCTGCTCTTGAGGATAGGTTATTTGATGCAACTGCAGCTGTTAAGATATTAACATCTCAGGTTGCTATGCATGTAGGTCGCAAATGGCGAGATAAGTTATTTCAGCAAATTGATGCATTACATGATATCGATGAATGGTATGAAGAAGATATGCCGATTGATAAAAACGCATTTTCATCGTTCATCAAAGGCATTCTTTTCATAAACCCTAGTTGTTACCCAGGTATCGGACTTTCCCATCAAGGCCACGTATTAGCTGCATGGGTCAAAGGGCGTAACCGACTAATTCTGGAGTTTTTACCGGGTGATCGTGTTAAGTGGATTGTTTCCAAGTTGCTAGAAGATGGAGAGATGGAACGGGCTACAGGCGACACCTCTGTTTCTCGCTTGCATTTATGCTTGGCTCCATACAGCCCAGAATCATGGCTGAATTGTAGTGAGTCTTAAGAGGGGCAAAGACATACCCGAGGAAGATCATGTCGTAAGATATGTTCCTTTTTCAAAACAAATTATAATAAATGACGAAGTGGTGGGCTTATATCCACATGCATTCACTTTACGTGAAGTGGAAAAGGCTGGTGAAAAGATATCTGTTAGCTGGTTAGAATATTTTGGCAGCCCTGCAGCTGTTCAACTAACCAAGATAAAAGAAGCACTTGCCAATGGCATGAACCGAGGGAAATTAGGCGCGAATGCTTTATTGGCGATCGGAAATACCGGCCAAATTAAATCAGTTTGCTCAGCCTTCGAAAAACCAGTCCGAATTGCATATTCACCATCATCAAGCAATCCGGCACATTCAACCATTAACCATTTGCCAATCGATGATATGCATCCATTGTTTGATGCTTTAGCGACAGAGGCGTTCACTGAATTAGTTGCTGTTTCAGATATCCTATAACAACTACGGCACTAGCCATCAGCTCTCATGAGTGCAGATTGTAATGAATACGACAGCAATAATGGCATAGTTCTGTGATGCACGTATAATGAAGCTAATCCCCAATGTCTGCTTCTGGCCGGTATCGGACAGACGGGACATTATTGGAATCACGCTATTAAACCCTTTGTGTATTCTATTGCAATGACCTGAATCGCTTGTTGGAGGCCCTGTACGCTGTTTGAATGGGCGCATGTCCGAACAAGATAAAAATCGCTGGCAACAGGTAAATCGGCCCGGTGAAGGGCAGGCGGTTTGTTTTGATTTGTGCGCAACGATGCGGTTGTCTGACGGGCAGTCTGTGGATGTTCCGGAACAGGGATTTCTGATCTGCTTTCAGGGTAAATTGCGGGCATGGCGCAACCACTGTCCGCATGCCGGTTCACCGCTGGACTGGATTCCGGGTCAGTTTTTCAGCGATGATGGTGAGCAACTCATCTGCCACACCCATGGTGCCCGTTTCGAGCCGTTGAGCGGAGCATGTATTGCCGGCCCCTGCCCTCGCGGGCTGTTTGCGCTGCAATTTCAGGATCAGGGCGACACTGTACTGGTACCCGTAAACGTTGAAATCACAACTGAATTATAACGCTTCACAGGCGCGGGCCAGAAAATCCATGTGGTCGACTCCGAAAAACATCTCGGCGCGGCCCTGTTTTCGATGCAGAAAAAATGTCGGAGCGCCGAAAGCGCCAGCATTCAGTGCCTGACGCGTGAGCACATTAAGGCGATCCTCCTGCCCGGACAGCCATGTGGACGGCAGCTCATGCAGCGCGATCACCTGCTCCAGCCAGCCATCCTGCTTCGGATTAATTGCTCCAGACCAGATACTGTTGAACACTGCCATCGAAAAACGCGCGCGCTGCTCGCCCTGCAACGCCAGCGCCATGCGCATGGCAGGCCGGCTGTCAAAACTGCCTGGCCGGATCATGATAAAGGGAACATCAAGGTGTTTGGCCCAGCGTTTCAAATCGCGTATACTGTAAAGAGCCTTGTTCCTGATCTTTGCCGGAGGCGTATTGCCCGACCACCCGATAAGCTTGGGCAGGTTGATCGGAAGCCACTCGAAAATCACGCCGTGTTGGCGGCTGAAGTCCTCCAGTCGGGTGGCGGCCAGATAACTGTACGGGCTGATAAAATCAAAATAGAAGTCGATCATCACAGATTTATTCATGCTTGCTGACATAGCCTTTGGGCCGGATGGCAACCGTGTTTTTGATCCTGGTGCAAATCTGCCCATCTTCACGCACATATACCATTTCAAAACAGGGTGTGGCGCGATCATGCGCTTGCAGCGACTGCCGGATATCATGTTCGATCCGGGCATCAAAATCAAAGTGTAGCGTCAAACTGGAGTTGCCGACTCGAATAAAATCCAGCTCCAGTTTTTTTGTCGCCACCCGATAGCCGGGAAACTTTTTCAGGCAGGCCAGCGCCGGCACCGGGTCGGCCAGGCTGGCTTGATAACCGCCGAACATATTGCCAGCGGCATTGGCCGACACCCAGTTCAACGGCAATCGAATGCGCGCTGAACTCCAGTCATCCGCCAGGGCAATGATTTTCACACGCATCAGGAAAAAGGGCGGATAGATTTCAAAACGCCGCCGCGCAGAAAGAAACGTGAGCTTGCTTAACAGATTCATATTACTGCGCATATAACCTCCGCTGGGGCAATCGCTGGTCCGATGAGGGCAACAGTCATACTCTAAAACTACAACATCTGGGTTGCGGCGAAACTGTCGATCTGGAGCTGGTATGCCGTTATTGTAAGCAGCCGCTAACCCCGGCCAAAGTTCGGACTACCTTTCTACCAGGATATCATCACCCATGATGTCGTACATGGTGAGCAGAGAGATCAGCCATGACAATGTTGACTCAGCGCCCTGATTTGCATTGATTCCAATAGCTTCGATGCCATCACAACAGCCGCCAGTGTCCAATTTACAGACCTGCTTGTGAAGATCGTTTTTACCAAGAAACCAACCTAGATTTCTCTTGGCCTGATCAAGCCACTTCATCTCTCCAGTTGAACGAAATGCTGCGATGCAGGCTTCGATAAGACATGCGGCCTCTATGGGCTGTTGATCGAATGTGGCCGAGTAACCAGTACGATGGTGCCAGTCGGCATTGCCTATGATAGAAAGGTGACCCTCAGGAGATGTCTGTTTCTCCAGCAGCCACGCCAGAGAATCAAGTCCGGTTTGATACATCTCCCGATTGGGTATCCATTTGCCGGCAAGGATCAGCGCATGAGGTATTTTTGCATTGGCGTAGGTAACCGTTTCCTCACACCATGGCCAATCTTCAGAAGCGCACTGCCCAAAGAGAGCAAACAGCTTTTCCGCCAGTTCCTGTCTGATCCTGCGAGCGTTCGCATCGCCTCCGAATACCTCCATATAAGCCTGCAGGCCCAATATGGCGAAGGCCCATGTGCGGGGAGCTGTGAAGCTGGTCAGGCGTGGGAGTCCCCCCAGAAATAGGCTGGTCGCCAAATGGCGAATGGACGCGTTGGGAGCGCATTTTATTGCGATCCCAAGTGCCCACATAGAGCGCCCATGTGAATCCTCGCTACCCGTCTCTTCCAGCCATCGCCTGTCGTAGGACATAAAGTTTCTGAAACGTTTCTGTTCAGGATTGAAGGCGTGATGCATAAACGCAAGATACGTTTGCATAAGTGGGATAACAGACTGCTCCTTGAACAAGGCGTAGTGCATCCCAGCCACGATCAACGCACGGGCGTTATCATCCACGCAATAGCCATGAAAACGGTCGGGGGTGGAATATTTGGCATGCTGGAGTATGCCCGTATCGTCTGTCATAATTTTCAGGTGACTCAGATTAATCTCGGGCAATTCATGAATGATTTGTACATGTCTGCGTTCTGCGATCTGCGCAATCGGGTGGTCTTTGGTGCATTTCAGCGCTGCATCGGCCAGTGTGGTGTATTGTTTGCCTACTTTTTTCCAGATCATGGAACGACCCATGCTGTAAGATTTTTCACACATGGCGTGTCGTTTTTTATCATCGCCCAGCAACACGCATATCTCTTTTGCCATGGCCTCCACATCACGGAAAGGGGTGATCACCCCGCGCCCGTCGGCCAGCAGCTCTTCGGCATACCAGTAGGGGGTAGCCACAATAGCTGCTCCAAGCCCCATGGCGTAGGCAAGTGTCCCCGAAACAATCTGTTCCCGATTCAGATAGGCACTGACATAAATGTCGGTTGAGGTGATATATTTCGTCAGGGTCTCGATATCAACAAAGCGGTCATGAAAAAGTACATGCTCTTTCAAACCCAGATCACTCACCTGCCGGAACAGCGACTGCCTGTACGCATCGCCATGTTCTTTCTTAATATGCGGGTGGGTCTCGCCCAGGATAATAAATACAGCATCGGGATGCTGTTCAAGCACGGCGGGCATGGCATTGATCATACATTCGATGCCCTTGCCAGGACCTAACAGACCAAAAGTGAGCAGTATCTTGCGTCCTTCAAGGCCGAGTTGGCGGCGGAACGTATCGGATCCATCCAGTTTTACATCCGGTATGCCGTGAGGTATGTGAACAATTTTTTGCTCATCCACCCCATAAACATCCATGAGTAGCGATTTTGCTTTATGTGCCATGACCACCAGCGATGCAGAGTAACTGGCCAGTTCACATGTTATTTTGCGTTGCTCTGCTGTGGGGTGTTCAAGCACGGTGTGTAGCGTCGTGATCACCGGCATCCTCAGGTTTTTCACCAGATGGAGGATGTGAGCGCCGTAACTGCCCCCGAAAATACCGAACTCGTGCTCCAGAATAGATACATCGAACTTATGCAGGTTAAGAAAATCCGCTGCGTGCAAATAGTCTGAAGGCGTATTGGCACTGATCTGGAACTTTACCCGCTCGGGATAGTCGTACCCCGCTTCAATATCATCCATGGCGACAACGGCAAGATTATCTTCTTCATCGGTTATATAGCCGGCGATGGCATCGCATAGATCGGTGGTAAATGTGGCAATACCACATCGTCGTGGCAGGTAATTTCCAATGACGGCAACCTTTTTCAACTTCAGCATAGATGATTTCCTCACTTTTTCTACAACCTACTCTTATCGCATCAACCTCGACAGTAGATCCTTGACAGGAACTACCGCAATTCCCGATGCCGTATCAGACATGGAATAGGGAATAATCAACTCGTCATTATGAACCATTGCGCCGCACGTATAAAGCACATTCGGTACATAGCCCTCCCGTTCATCTTCAGTGGGGCTAAGCAGTGGTTCTGATAGATGACCTATCACCTTTGACGGGTCGTCAAGGTCGAGCAGGCAGGCACCAATGCAATATTTGCGCATGGCACCAACACCGTGGGTAAGCAGAATCCATCCCGCTTCTGTTTCCAGCGGTGAGCCGCAGTTGCCTATCTGGATAAACTCCCAGGGATATGTGGGCTTACTGAGCAGCGTTGTTCGATGCCAGAAATGGATATTGTCGGAGGACATGATGTACAGATTTTCTCCGTCCTGGCGTGAAACCATCATATACTTTCCTTTTATCTTTCTGGGAAACAGCGCCATGCCTTTATTTTGCACCGCCTTGCCGTTTAATGTTCTGATCCTGAATTTAATGAAATCATGGGTCTCCAGTAGCATGGGCAGAATGTTGAAGCCATTGTACGCAGTATAAGTGGCATAATACTTCTGCTCGCCATTATCATCGGTAAAATGGACAAACCTGGCATCCTCAATCCCTCGTATCTCGTTTTCAGACACTGGAAAGATCACCTTTTCGGATATGCGTCGGTCTTCCCTGAATTTCAATTCATAATTGGATCTGGAAAGCCAGTACATTTTATCGATCGTTTCATGCAACAGCGGGGCGGGATCAGAGTTTTGATCCAACTCCTGCTGGATTGATCTGCTTAAATCATCAAAGCTGAAATATTCAGGGATCCTCTGCATAATCCGTTCAGAAATATCGTTAAGCACCTCCATGTCTTTCAGTTTAAGACTGAAGGTGCTGTTATCGTAGGTTGGATTTTTGATAATCTCGGGTGTTTCAACATAGTGACTCACTTTATCGAGATGGAATTCATTGGCTTGATCAATAATACCGCTTCTGAATTCAATCGACGATATATGCCCCTCACCAGTGGAACGGAAACTAAGAATAACCCGTTTTTCCCCCTCTGCCACATTCTGTTGATTCGGGTGGTCAACGATAGAAGGGTTAAAAAAGGCCGATGCCTGTATGGCGTACTCGTGGGTGAAATAAGCCCCTATGAGGGTGCGCCTCTCGTCCGACAGTTGCGTATCCGCCGGAAGATACTGTTTGACCGCATCAAAATGTCTGTTGAACACCTGCCATATATTTTTGTGCCGCGTTGAAAAACCGGCGATAACCTCTTCCAGCGTAACATTCACTTCATCTTCGGAGAGAGCGATGATACGGTTGATAACATTTGGAATACGATGTTCCCCGCCAGGCAGGTAAAACTTGGTAATCACCCGGCCAGGCTGGGAGGAAAAGCGCTCCTGTCGCCTGATGATATTCAGTGGTTGTGTCAGTTCATCCATATGCCTCATCCATTACATGCTATTATTCTAACCCTTGAATCACAAATCATTCCCTTGCGAGCATTTCATTCGTGTTAATTCGTGTGCATTCGTGGTTAATGCTTTTGAAGTCAAAAACTTTAGCCACTGATTGATAATGGCGATCTTACTTTGTTTCCAAGACACATCTGCACCAGCGCATCAATGCTGGCTGTTCCGACGCACATCACGGAATCAGCACCGCCCCAGTAAATCTTGACCGTACCATCGTTTTCCGGAACTGCGCCGCAGGTGAATACGACATTGGAAACATAACCTGTAATTTCCCATGGGTCTTCCGGTTGTAGTATCCAGTCATCGGACACACCGATAATTCTGGCGGGATTGTCCAGATCATGCAGGGCGACACCAAGCCTGTACACCGCGCCTGCCATAGTCTCGAACACGCCGTGGTATATATGCAGCCACCCCTTGTCCGTGGCAAAAGGCGTGGCGCCGGGGCCTATTTTCATTTCATCCCAGTGATAGGTGAGCGACTTCATCACCACTTGCGAGTCGCCCCAGTGAATCAGATCGGGAGAATAGGATATCCAGATCGACCATGGCGATATCTCCGAGTGGGGGCGGTCGAGGCGCACATAGCGCCCGCCGATTTTCTTCGGAAAAATGACCACATTGCGCATATCTGCCTGGGAAATCAGGCTGATCCGCTCAATCGTCTTGAAGTCCGCCGTTTTTGCCAGCGCGATTCTGACACCATGTTGTGAGTAGGCGCTGTAGGTGAGCAGATAGTCTTCCCCTTCCATGGCGCAGATGCGCAAATCTTCCACGCCGAACGCTTCGTATTCGGCAAATATACCTCCACTTGCAGGTGTAATGAAGGGCTCTGGGCAGGCGGTAAAGGAGAACCCGTCATCACTCTCCGCCTTACCAATGATAGACCTGCCGTTTCTCAGATGCGACCTGAACAGCATGATGTATCGCCCCTCATGCTTCACGACACCGGCATTGTGAACCGTTTCCACCGGATACGGGATGTCATGCTTGGTCAGAATCGGATTATGTTCGTATCGTTTAACGCGCATGGATTGTTTGTTTCATGTTAATGACAGCGTCCAAAATCATCCTCCAGTCGTTCAATGTCATCTTCGCCCAAATAGTCGCCGCGCGCCACTTCTATGAAGGCCATATTCTCCTGTCCGCGATTCTCCATCCTGTGGATAGCGCCCTGGGGAATATCCATGGAGTCCCCTGCCCTGAGGGTGATTTCTTTGTCGTTAAGGGTAGCGATCCCTTCGCCGTAGATCAGATGCCAGTGTTCGGAGCGTCTCTGGTGTCGCTGCAAACTAAGCCGCTTGCCGGGATAGACCACAATGCGCTTTACCTTGTGATCCGCAGCATCCTCTAATATTTCATAATAACCCCAGGGCCTATGATCCTCTCGCCTGGTTTGTTCAATAATCTTTTCGTAAACCTGGATATAATCATCGACCATCCGTTCAACGGAAAAATGTGTTTCTATCCATGCCCGACAATCACCTCTGTCAATCTCGTCCAGTCTGCCGATAGCATCCTCCGCCTCTTCTACCGTGGATACGAGGTATCCGTTGATACCGTCCCGTATCAATTCGGGCATGCTCCCCCGATTAAAGGCAATGACCGGCGTACCACACGCCATCGCTTCAACCACGGAAAGCCCGAAAGGTTCATTAAAGCTGATGGGGTGCAGTAAAACCCTGGCCTCATTTAACAGCTTATCCCTTTCCTCCGGGCCGACGCTGCCAAGATAAGTGATCCCATCGTGAAGGTGAGGCGCAACTTCGCGCTCGTAATAGTCTTGATCCTGAATAATACCAGCCATGATGAGTTTGTTGCCGGTGCGCAGGGCGATCTCTATCGCCTCTTTCGCACCTTTATCCGGATGGATGCGCCCGAAGAAGAGCAGATAATCCCCTTGCGGCTCGGCATTGAAGGTGAATTCATCCAGATTGATACCGTGGTGAATGGTGCTGATATAATCAAGACTGGCCGCTTTGTCGGCCTCGCTGATCGCAACATAAAAGGCTCTGCCATTGTACTTTTCATATACCGGTAAAATACGCGGAGACGAGAAGCCATGAATCGTGGTTAAAACGGGTGTGTGAACCAGTCCGCTATAGGTCAGCGGGAGAAAATCGAAATGGTTATGGATAATATCAAAATCACTGGCTCGATCAAAGAGTTCAGAAATATGCAGGGCTTCCATCACTTTTGGATCTTCTTTCGACCCCTCTTCATAGCCTTTATTACAAACGGCATGGAGATGGCCACGGGTCATGGAGTCTTGCGTAGCGAAGAGGGTAACATCAACGCCTCTGGCAACGAGCCCTTCTGTGAGCAGGGAAACAACACGCTCCCATGGGCCGTAATGGCGCGGCGGAGTACGCCAGGCAACAGGTGAAAGCATCGCAACACGCATATTATTTCTCCGGACACTGTGCATTACGATCTTGCATCCACCGCACGCGCTGCTGC
>JALUWF010000031.1 GCA_027019785.1 Mariprofundus sp.
CGGCCAATAAGAATCGGCGTGGCAATGCCGGTTTCCTGCATTTCCACGGCGGCGCGAACCACGGTTTCATTTTCCCCTTCCGGCAACACCAGGCGAATCGGGTTGGCCTTCGCTTTATCCATAATCATACGCATAAACAGGCGTGATGAATCAATGCGACCAGCCAGTTCCTGAGCGTAGGCAACTGCATCTTGCAACGGTTTGCGGGCAACGCCGCTATCGCTCGCAGCTTGCGCCACGGCCACCGGCACAACTTCAATCAGGCGCGGATCGAACGGTTTTGGCAGAATATATTTAGGCCCGAAGCGCAGTTCCTTGACGCCATAAGCCTTGAGTACGGAAGCGGGCACCTCCTGCCGGGCCAGCCCCGCCAGCGCATGCACGGCGGCCACCTTCATTTCTTCGTTGAACGTGGTTGCGCGTGCATCCAGCGCACCCCGGAACAGAAACGGAAAACCCAGCACATTGTTGACTTGATTGGGGCGGTCGGAGCGACCCGTACCCATAATCAGATCGTTGCGCGTGGCCATGGCAAGATCGTAATCAATTTCCGGATCAGGGTTCGCCATGGCGAACACGATCGGCTTCTCTGCCATCGATTCGATCATCTCCGGCTTGACAATATTACCCTGCGACAGTCCGATAAACACATCAGCTCCGGTCATCGCTTCAGCCAGCGTACGTTCGGCCCGATCTGTAGCAAAATAGGCTTTGTGCGGCGGCAACTCATCGCCTCTGTCCTTGGCAATCACGCCTTTGCGATCCAGAAACAGAATATTTTCGCGTTTGACACCAAGCTGTTCGATCAATTTCATGCAGGCAAAGCCGGCGGCGCCAGCGCCCAGGCAGGTCACCCGGATATCCTCAACCTTCTTGTTTTGTAAAATCAGCGCATTGAGAATGGCAGCGGCCATAATTACAGCGGTGCCATGCTGATCATCATGCAGCACCGGGATATTCATGCGCTTTTTCAGCTCTTCCTCGATAATAAAACATTCCGGCGCCTTGATATCTTCCAGATTGATGCCGCCAAAGGTCGGCTCCATACGGGCTACGGTTTCGACAATGCTCATCGGGTCGCTTTCATCCAGTTCGATATCGAACACATCAATATCTGCGAAGCGTTTAAACAACACGCCTTTACCTTCCATCACCGGCTTGCCGGCCAACGGGCCGATATTGCCCAGCCCCAACACAGCCGTGCCGTTACTGATCACGCCAACCAGATTGGCGCGAGCGGTGTATTCATAGGCCAGTTCAGGATTTTTCTCAATGGCCAGACACGGTTCGGCCACGCCCGGCGTATAGGCCAGGGCCAGATCTCGCTGGGTTAAACACGGTTTTGTGGGCTTGATGCTGATCTTCCCCGGCGTCGGCGAACTGTGGTATTCGAATGCTTCCTTGCGCAATGTCTCTTTTGACATCATTTTACCCCTTGGATTTCTTGTTGTTTGTTTCACATTAATACGGCGGCTATTCGGCAAGCATAACGCTGTCTGCCGATGGGGTCATGGAGGGATTGATGAAAATTGTATTTGCAGGCGCAGGTGCGGTTGGCTGCCATTATGGCAGCAGACTGATACAGGCCGGTTTTGATGTGCTGCTGCTGGCACGCGGTGAACATCTGACAGCATTACAACAGCATGGTTTAAAGCACCAATCAGACGGTGCATGCAAACAGATCCCTGTTCAGGCGACGGCAGATATCGAACAGCTTAACCGCTGCAAGATTGTCATTCTATGCTGCAAAATGACCGCTTTAAGCCAGATGCTTGCTTCGCTGCAACATATCCTGCACCCCGAAGCATTGATCCTGACCTTGCAAAATGGTGTGGAAGCACCCGATATGGCGGCCAGCGCATTCCCCGATCACGCGGTCGCTACAGGCACTGCCTTTATCGGTGCGCGAATCGAAGCGCCCGGATATGTGGTTCATTCGGCTGCTGGCGGCCTGCGCATGGGCTTATGGCAACTGGGACGTGGCGCACAGCATCTGCCATGGCTGATTCAGGCATGCCGGGATGCCGCCATACCCATCCGGCAGGATGATGATCCGGCTGCCTTGTTGTGGCGTAAACTGCTCTGGAACTGCGGTTTTAATGCCATCACCGCCATCACCCGCCGCTATGCCAGCGATATGGCGGCCAACAGCGAAACAGTGGCCATCGTACGTCAGGCGATGCAGGAAACGGTAGCTGTGGGGCATGCTTTGGGCATTGCCATCGGCGCAGAAGATATTGAAAAACACATCGATATCACGCTAACCATGGGGCCGGTAAAAACCAGCATGTGGCAGGATATCGAGGCGGGTCGCCGCACGGAGGTGGATTACATCAACGGCTATGTGGCATCGCAGGCCGAAGCCATGCAACTGCCTGCCGCCGCCAACCGGATGTTGGCCAGCCTGATCCACGCCATTGAGGCAGCGCCAGATAAAAAATGATCTGCTCAAAGAGACGAGAGGCATTTCATTTGAGGAAGACACTCTTCATATCAGTCTCTTACGAAAAATATCTTGTACAAAATATAGAAGAAATTTTTAGAGGTATTGAATTGTATGTTGGTAATCAACATGTTAAGTGTTCATTCGTGAAATCAGTGGCTGGGGTTTTTTGATTTTCCTGTTTGGTTCCGGCTATGCTGGGTTGGGTGGTTCTGATGAACAAGTTTAATACTGAAGAGAAAGAAATCCTCGAAGCCTTTGAAAAAGGTCCGCTTAAACGGTCAGAAAATGTAGTGCAAGAAGCTTCGCCCTTAGTTTGTGCCACATGCGCGACTAAAGTCGCACCTCCAGCGCTTGCTATTGCACAGGTTTGGGCGTTCCAAAATAATAACCCTGCATCGCATTGATCCCCAGACGTTTCAGGCTGTTATAATCTGCTTCTGTTTCCACATGCTCGGCGATGACCTGCACATCCAGACCATGGGCGATATCGATCACTGTTTGCAGGAAGAAACGGTTGTCACTCTGTTCTGTGATATTACGAATATAACTGCCGTCCAGTTTGATATAATCCACCTTGAGCCAGCGCAGCGTCTGGAATGAACTCAGGCGCGTGCCAAAATGTTCCATCACAACTGCGCCGCCGTGCGCATGAACAAGCCCTATAAACGATTCGGCGGCATCCAGGTATTGCAACAGACCATATTCAGTGATTTCAAAACAGATTCGCGATGCCGCCGTTTGATGGCTGCCCAAACAGGCACTCAGCCAGCTCATAAAATCGGCATCGG
>JALUWF010000032.1 GCA_027019785.1 Mariprofundus sp.
CCATCCACGTCATCAATCCAGCGCATCATGCCTCCTGCCATATTTTTGACATCAGCATAACCTTTTGATTGTAGAAATTCGACTGCTTGCGCCGAACGCCCGCCCACCTTGCAGTGCACCACCACCGGTTGATCTTTCGGCACCTCGGCATAACGCTGCGACAACTGGCCCAGCGGGATTTTATGCGTACCATTGATGGCGCACACGGCTATTTCATGCGGCTCACGCACATCCAGCACATACAAACCCGGGTTTGCATCCATCATCGCCTTCAATTGAAGCGGGGTAATATCATAATCAGCCAAAACTGTTTCCTCCTCATTCGTTTCTGTTGGCGGCAAGCCGCAGAACTGTTCGTATTCCACCACATCATCAATGCTCGGATTATTACCGCAAGCCGGGCATGACGGATCCCGGCGCAGCTTCACCTCGCGGAAACGCATATCCATGGCATCATACAGCAGCAAACGCCCGCTCAGTGTCGTTCCCTTATCCAGAATAATCTTCACCGCCTCGGTAGCCTGAATCACACCGATCACACCGGGCAATACACCCAGCACGCCGCCTTCTGCACATGATGGCACCAGCCCCGGCGGTGGCGGCTCCGGATACAGGCAACGGTAACACGGGCCCTGCTTGTAATTAAATACGCTAGCCTGCCCTTCGAACTGGAAGATGGAGGCATAGATTAGCGGCTTGCCTTCCAGCACGCAGGCATCGTTGACAAGGTAGCGGGTGGGGAAATTATCCGTACCATCCACTATCAGATCATATTGCGCTACGATCTCGCGCACATTATCGCGCCGGATGCCCTCGCCATGCAGGTTCACCTGCACATGTGGATTGATGCCGATCAGCTTGTCGCGGGCGCTTTCCACCTTAGGCCTGCCGATATCTGCCGTGGAATGGGCAATTTGTCGCTGCAAATTCGAGTCATCAACGACATCGAAATCCACCAGTCCGATGACGCCGACACCTGCTGCCGACAGATAGAGCGCAATCGGACTGCCCAGGCCGCCGGTACCGATGCACAGCACCTTCGCCTGTTTCAGTTTCTCCTGCCCTTCCAGTCCTACCTGCGGTAAAATAATATGGCGATTAAACCGTGCCAGCTCCGCCGCACTCAATATTCCACTCATTCCAACTCCTTGTAAGAAAGCATTTCACCGGCCACGCCTTCGTATCAGGGCACCCTGCTCATTACAGGGCCAGGCACACAGAGGGAAGCAAAATACTACCATAGATGCGGCGAACGTACCGTCATAAATATACCACCCACATTCAAGTTGCGATCTGTCAGGCACGATAATATACGGGACACGCTGAAGAAGGTAGCAGTTGCGAACAAGTGAAGAGTCATTTTACCCTTCCTCTGTGTCCCCCGCAGTGAACACACTGCGGCTACATTAGTCGTGAAGCCACCTAAGTCGTCGGATAAAGAACCGACAGGTATACAGGCTTGACGTTTTTAGGAGCCGCAATCATGTCGAAGAAGAAAGCTTATTCATACATCCGATTTTCAACATCGGAACAACTTAAGGGCGATAGCCTGCGCCGTCAATTGGAATCCAGTCGAAAATATGCGCTGGAACATAACCTTGTGCTGGATGAATCCCTGCGCGATTTGGGTGTCAGCGCATTCAAGGGAAAGAACGCTACAGAAGGCGCGCACTCAAACGGTTTATGGAACTGATTGATGCGGTCTGAGCGAGGCTCCATCCTGATTCTGGAAAGCCTTGATAGATTATCGCGCCAGCAGGTATTCACTGCCCTGTCACTGTTTTCATCCATTCTAGCTGCCGGGGTGGAGATCGTCACCCTTGCGATGGTCAGAATTATACAGCGGACAGCATCAATGACGTCGGTCAGTTGGTATTCAGCTGATTTCATTAAGCCGCGCCCATGATGAATCGGCTATGAAATCCAAACGAGCAGAAGCCAGTTGGGATATGCGCCGCCAACGCGCCATTGAGCAAAAGATACCGGCAACAGGTCGTGCTCCATACTGGCTACGCCTTGCTGATAACAAACAGGGATTTAAAACCATCCCCGAACGGGTGGCTATTGTGCACAAGATTTTCGAGATGTTCACTGCCGGGGCTGGTATGCGTAAAATTGCTTCAACATTCAATGAACAGGGCGTGCCGGTGTTTGGCACCTCTTCGATGTGGTATCCATCCTATATCACCAAGGTCATCAATAACCGTGCTGTTCTGGGAGAATACCAACCCAAACAGAGTCAATGACCACCTACTTCTACTTTGTCACATTACAAAAATTCAATTAAAGCATTGAATTGTAAGGCATAATAGTTATAATACATCCCATGAAGCAGCAAGAATATATGGCAAATGGGATGGGTCGAAGCCCACCGGAAACCAGCCACAAAAAAGGGGATTGTTGATGGAAAAAGCTCATTGGCTGCAATGGGTGATCGACTACTGCGATTCTGTGATGCATTTGGACATCATTTCCGTCAATCGACGAGAGATGTTTCAGTCAAGTCTCAACAATATTTATGTGGTTTAATGCAGGCAAAAAAGAAGAATATGGAACGTATGGCAGAGGTTGTACCGGATAGCTGCGATCAATCATTGCAACACTTTTTGTCCAATTCAAACTGGGATGGGCGGGCTGTGATGGATCAGGTTGCAATGGAAACAAATGCATTGATTGGAGGAAGTCAGGACACCGCCTTGATCATCGACGAAAGTTATTTTGCCAAGAAGGGTATCAAATCTGTTGGCATTGCGCGTCAATGGAATGGCCGTCTTGGCAAAGTTGATAACTGTCAGGTAGGTGTTTTTGCGGCGTTGAGTCGGGACAAGTTTGCGACCCTCATCGATGGCCGGTTGTATCTACCGGGAAAATGGATTGAAGATTCGGATCGCTGCAAGGCTTCCAATGTGCCTGTTGAATCTCAGGTCATGAAAAGCAAGAGTGATTTGGCTCTTGAGATCGTACGGCACAATCGCAAATTGGGCGTGGGCTTCAATTGGGTTGGCTTAGATGGAGGATATGGGAAAGAACCTGCGTTTCTGAGGGCGCTTGATAATGATGGTGAAACATTTGTTGCTGACGTTCACAAGGATCAACTTATATATCTGGAAGACCCTCAACCCACCGTTCCTGAGCGAAAATCGACAAGGGGAAGGAAGCCCACAGTTCCCGTGACGCAAACACCATCGTCCCGTATCGATAAATGGGTTGCCTCACAACCTGAGTCAGCCTGGAAGCGGGTGAGTTTACGCCAGAGCACCAAGGGACGTAAAAAGGTTGATATAATACATAAAATGGTGTGGTTGTGGAATAAAAAAGAGACGACTGCGCATTGCTGGCACTTGATTGTACGCAGGGAAATAAATGCTAGAAATGACATTAAATACAGTCTGAGCAATGCCTCGCATGATACACCGGCGTTACGTTTGGCTAAAATGCAGGGGCAGCGTTTTTGGGTTGAGCGTTCATTTCAGGATGGGAAGAGTCAGGCTGGCTTGGCCGATTACCAAGTGCGAGGATGGAAAGGCTGGAACCACCATGTAGCATTGGTAATGATGGCTTTGCTTTTTTTACTCAAGGAACGGATTGAGCAAAAGAAACATTATCCACTATTGAGCTGTGCGGATGTTGAGGGTTTGCTCGCGTATTTCCTGCCAAGTCGAAAAATGGAGACCGAAGAAGTGCTGAGGCAAATGCAAGTAAGACATAAGAAACGGCAGGCTAGTATCGATTATGCCAATAAAAAACAAGAACTTACCCTGTGATGCAAGAATATGGGGAATGTGACAAAGTAGAAGTAGCGGATTACACGAGAAAGCGGTAACACGCTTTACGCAAATGCTCAGCCACTCGGCATCAAAAATGGACGTACGAATACTAACCAAACAGATGATGTTATTGACGAATCTTCTTAACGATTATTT
>JALUWF010000033.1 GCA_027019785.1 Mariprofundus sp.
AAACTCAGGAAAATATACGAAGTATGTTTCATTCTCATAATTGTTATGCATTGCTCGCCAGAATGCAGTAAGTCGTTGCTGTCCATCCAATAAATGTTCTGCAACTTTTTCTGTTTGAGAAGGCTTTGCTGTATTGATGAATCGTGACTCAAACTTTTGTTTGTCACCCACTTTTAAATTCAGTGCTACGCCGACAGGGAGGTTGTAAATGATAGTCTTAAGAAAGCTTTTAACCCTGTTTTTATCCCAAGCTTCCATTCTTTGAAATCTTGGGAGCTTTATTTGTCCACTTTTAATACAATTAAACCATGCTGTAAGTTCTCTGTTTTGGGCGCTGCTTGATGAGGTTTCCATCCTGTTTTTCCTCCCCCATAATATAATTGGATCATAGTTTGTTTTTTGCTAAAATGACAAGAACTAATTGAAGTATCCATCTGTAAATTTTTCGCTATCGAAGATGGTAACGCTTCAAACGGGCAGACCTGTTTGATTTGGATGATATTCCGGGTTTCAATCGGCAAACACCTCAAAGGCATCGCCTTTGTCTTTATTGATCGAAAGCCGGGCGATTCTCTCTTCAAGTTCAGCAAAGCTTGTGAGGCCATCATAGATGCCCGAATTAAGAAAAAACCTGCTCCGCTGATGCTTTGCCTCCATAGACTTGCCCTCCCAGTGTCAAGTCTAGCAGCTTATATCCAAAGCTTCACCAGCTTCGGCGATTCCGAGCGGAATAGCCATTTGCCATAATCCTTCTATAGTTACCTTGCCAATAAATCCAGCAGTTTCTTGCCATATTCGGCAAAATGCGCGGCTCCAGCTTTGGCCGGTTCTCCTTGCCAATCCATAAGTTCGAGTTTCTATTTACCTGCCTTCGTTATTTCTTGTCCACTTCGATGAGCTTCCGCCCTTCTTCTGTGAGCCGATATTTCTGTCGGCTGCTACGGGGTTTATCAGGGACAGTCATTTCGATCAATCCCATCGCTATGGCTGGCTGCTGGTAGTGCTCCCGAAAATGTTTCTCATCAATCAAACCCAATTCATTCTGGATTTCCATACGACTCATTTCCCCCTGGATTACCGTGAGTATTTTTCCAACTTCGGGGGTGACTTCGGGGCTGACTTGCGGGGTGACTTCCGTGGTCGCTGTGGCAGAAACTCGGGGAAAGGAAACAGTGAACCAATCCTCTTCAACCTGTATCTCTGGTGCTACAACACCATAATCAGCGCAAATCTGTTTGATGCGTTTGATGCCGGAGCCGATGTGTTCAACGGCATCCATGCGGTACAGCATGCCAAAAAGCAGCGGATTGCGCGGAATGCTCTTCCTGCCCAGATCGGCTTCCGTCATTCCGGCTGGCAACCCACCGGGGCTGACAATTTCCACCCGATCTTTGAAGATATATACCTGCACATTGGCAGTTGAGCGATAATCACGATGCGCCAGGGCATTGACCACCGCTTCGCGCAGAGCTTCTTCTGGGAGTTCCGGGCGTTCTTCCCGTTTAACGTATTTGATTCAAAATGGATGACGCCCTCCTTGAAAAAGAACTCGCGAATCTCACTCCTCGACATCTGCTGTGAACTGGCGCCATCCCGCAAGTAAAATTTACCGGCGGATGAATAGGGTTTGCTGTTTTGGGCGGGAACATTGACGATCAGAATATCGTCCACAACATCCGTACCGATCACCAACGGTGGCTCAATGGAACGTGCAACATTTTGCACTTCAGACTTAAGCCTGTTGGTATTGCGTACGCCAACAACTCGCCCGTCATCGCTTACTCCAATTAAAATGACACCGCCGGTGGCATTGGCAAAAGCGCATAATTCGCGGCCAAGGTGAGCCGTGCCACTTTGTTTGAACTTGCAGGTAAATCCTTCACCAAGGCGAATGATCTGTTGAAGCTCATCGCTTGTCTTAACAGCCTCCATCGAATGGTAAACAAAGCTTCAACCACTGTTTTATTACGCTTTTGCTCCAGCATATCAATCCGCTGCTCGCACTGTTCATTATCGCCATCGTCGCTTGCTTGTCACCATTGAACTTGCGGAAAGTAAGTTGCGCCGCCACCATGCCGCCATGCAAGCTGCACACAACCCGTCAATGGAACTGACGCAAGCATATCAACATTGTCTGGATATCGCACAAAGCCACTATGAAAATTTCCCCACCGCCTCAAAACTGCTGGCGGCGGATCTCCGCCCTGCTGTGGCTGCCATCTATGCCTTTGCCCGTCATGCCGATGATCTGGCTGATGAAGGCGATGCCAGCCCCGCGACCCGGCTCAAGCAACTCGATGCCTGGGAAACACTGCTGGAACGCTGTGAACATGATGGTTCAATCAATCACCCCATTTTCATGGCGCTGGCCGATGCCATTCAAACACGCGGTCTGGATATTGAAGATCTGGATAATCTGCTCATCGCCTTTCGCATGGATGTCAGCATCCACGCCTATGCCACGCTGGATGAATTACTGTTTTACTGCAAACACTCGGCCAATCCGGTTGGACGACTAATGCTGCAGCTGCATAGGATCAATCACGCCGAGGCGGTGTTCTGTTCCGATAAAATATGTTCGGCGTTGCAACTGATCAATTTCTGGCAGGATCTCAGCATCGATCTACCGCGCGGTCGCTGCTATTTACCTGAGAGTTGGTTGCAGGAAGCCGGACTGAGTGGCGAGCAATTGCTGGATGGCAGCATCGACAATGCCGCTATCAAACCGGTACTGGAGCAGGCTATACGTGAAACCCGCGCCATGCTTGAGGCCGGCGCGCCGCTGCTCGCCATGATTCCGTTCCGGCTGCGTCTGCAGATCGCCGCCACCCTGCACGGGGGTCGCCTGATGCTGAACAAAATCGCCCGGCTGGAACAACCGCTCAATCAACGCGTTACAGTTGGCAAAGCCGAGTGGAAACGGTTAATCCTGCCTGTATTGAAAGACAGCCTGTTTCCACCTCGCTCACACCATACAACAGAGGGGGGACAGGCATGACGCCGGAACAATACTGTCGGGACAAAACCCGTGGCTCGGGTTCCTCATTCTTTTATGCCTTTCTGTTCCTGCCCGAGGATCAGCGCCGCGCTATCATGGCGCTGTATGCTTTCTGCCGGGAAGTGGACGATATTGCAGATGAAATTAAAGAACAGGATGTGGCGCTGACCAAACTGGGTTTCTGGCGCGAAGAGGTTGGCCGTGCCTTTGCCGGCAAACCGCAACACCCGGTCGGCAGAGAATTGAACTGGGCCAGAGCGCACTTTTCGATTGACGAAGAATTATTGCTGGAAATGATCGACGGTATGCTGATGGATGTGCTGCGCAAGCCGATCCTGAAAGCCGCCGACCTCTCCCTCTATACCTATCGCGTCGCTGGCGTGGTCGGCCTGTTGAGCATCGAGATTTTCGGTTATCGCAACCGCAAATCCCGTCATTTTGCCACCTCGATGGGCGAAGCCTTACAACTGACCAATATCCTGCGCGATGTGGTGGAAGATGCCCGCATCGGTCGCATCTATCTGCCGCAGGAAGATAGAATTCGTCTCGGCATTCCCGATCAGGCCTTCAAAGACGGCCAATACAACGACGCCATGCAACAGCTATTGCGCCAGTACGGCGACAAAGCCGAAGCCTCCTATCGCCGGGCGCTGGATGAACTGAGCGATGAAGATCGTGAAAGCCTGCGTCCCTCCATTGTGATGGGTGCTATCTACTATGCCTATTTACGCCAACTCAGAGCTGTGGATTTCAATATCTGGCAGCATCCTGTGCACATGTTGCCACTGAAAAAAATCTGGATCGCCTGGCGCGCCTGGCGCTATGAACAAAAAGCCGGCAAAAAAGGGCTACCGCTAAAACTGGAGTTTTAGGAGATACACATGGCTGACTATCAATATATCTATTCAATGCAGGGCGTAGGCAAGGTTGTTGCCAACAAGAAAGAGATTCTCAAGGATATTTATCTGTCCTTTTTTCCCGGCGCTAAAATTGGCGTGCTGGGACTAAATGGATCCGGTAAATCCACCCTGCTGCGCATTATGGCCGGCATTGATACGGATATTATTGGTGAAGCCCGCCCTGCCCCCGGCATTCGCATCGGCTATCTGCCGCAGGAGCCTGAGCTGGATCCTGCCAAGGATGTACGCGGCAATGTCGAGGAGGCAGTGCAGCCGATTAAAGATGCACTGGCTGAACTGGACGCTGTATATGCAGCCTATGCAGAACCGGATGCCGATTTCGATGCCATTGCCGCCAAACAGGCCAAACTTGAAGCCTTGATTGAAGCTTCCGATGGCCACGATCTGGATCGCAAACTGGATATCGCCGCTGATGCGCTGCGGCTGCCTGCCTGGGATGCCGACGTGACCACACTATCCGGTGGTGAACGCCGTCGCGTGGCACTGTGCCGTTTACTGCTATCCAACCCGGATATGCTGCTGCTGGATGAGCCAACCAACCATCTTGATGCCGAATCGGTGGCCTGGCTGGAGCGTTTCCTGCACGATTATCCTGGCACTGTCGTGGCGGTCACCCATGATCGTTATTTCCTTGATAATGTGGCCGGCTGGATTCTGGAGCTGGATCGCGGGCGCGGCATTCCGTTCGAGGGCAACTACAGCGGCTGGCTGGAGCAGAAAGAGCAGCGCCTGGCGGTGGAAGAGAAACAGGAAACATCGCGCCGCAAAGCCATGCAACATGAACTGGAATGGGTACGCGCCGGAGCCAAAGGCCGACATGCCAAATCCAAAGCGCGCCTGAAAGCATTTGACGAGCTGGCCAGCCGTGAAGTACAGGAACGCAACGCCACCAAACAGATTTTCATTCCGGTCGCTGAACGGCTGGGTGATATCGTGGTTCAGGCAGAATCCATCAGTAAGGGCTTTGCAGACAGGCAACTGGTGGAAAATCTCACCTTCAATCTGCCGCGTGGCGGTATTGTCGGCATTATCGGTGCAAACGGGGCCGGCAAGACCACACTATTTCGCATGCTGACCGGGCAGGAACAGCCCGATGCCGGTTCACTCACCGTAGGAGAGACCGTACAACTTTCCTATGTCGATCAATCACGTGATGCGCTGGATGGCAATAAAACGGTGTGGGAAGAGATCTCCGGTGGCGCTGATTCGATCTGGCTGGGCAAGGCAGAAGTCTCCAGCCGGGCCTATTGCGGGCGTTTTAATTTCAAGGGCGGTGATCAGCAGAAAAAGGTGAAAGTACTTTCCGGTGGTGAACGTAACCGCGTTCACCTGGCCAAAATGCTGCAATCCGGCGGCAATGTGTTGCTGCTGGATGAGCCGACCAACGATCTGGATGTCGAAACACTGCGGGCACTGGAAGAGGCCTTACTGGATTTCGCCGGTTGCGCCGTAGTCATTTCGCATGATCGCTGGTTTCTCGATCGCATCGCCACCCACATGCTCGCCTTTGAAGGCGACGGCCATGTCGAGTGGTTCGAGGGCAACTTCCAGGAATATGAAGCCGACAAAAAACGCCGCCTCGGTGATGATGCCACCCAGCCCCACCGCATGCGCTACAAAAAACTGGTTTAAAAGCAGAAGGGTACGTACTCTATGGTGAATTCTTTTGACTCATTAAATACCGCTGCTGGTGGCTTTGAACTGTTTCATTTTGGCGAACACCTTGTTGGGATAACGCTTGCGTCCGAGTGAGCCGTTATAAGCGCCCAGGGCGCGTTCCAGCGTTTTGTAACGATCCAGATAGTGGCGGATGATGGCGCAGCCGTAGCGCACGTTCGTTTCGATGCTGAGCAGATTATCATCCGGCTTGCCCAGCTCCTTTTTCCAGAATGGCATCACCTGCATCAGTCCAACCGCACCGACATTGCTGACTGCAAAATGGTCAAATTGCGATTCTACCGCAATCACGCCCAGAATCAGTTCGGGCGATAATTTCTGTTTCTTGCTGTAAACATACACCCAGCGGGCAATCGTTTTCGCCTCATCAACATCAGCCACCCAAGGGCGAATGGTCGATACAATATCCTTGACCCATACCGTCTGCTCAAAATCAGTCTGCCCGGCTGGCTGGCTGGCTGGCTCAAGCATCTGACGCATCTCTTCTTTCTCTTTCGGCTCAATATCCAGCAGGCCGACACTCTTTTCGACGATCTGTTTGACCGCTGTCTGCGCCATATGCTGCTTGTCTTCGGTATTGCTGTTCAGCCAGAAGGGAACACTCAGCAGAAATCCTGCGACCATCACCCCGGCCAGAATGGCCTTGGGTGATTTATCGCCCAGTCGGCGCCTTAATTCTTCGGCGTTCAGTTTGTTACCTCTGAAACAGTTGCTTCTGAAACGGTTGCCTCTGAAACTGTCGTCTCAGCGCTTGTCGCCTGCTCAAACTCGGACAATACGACTTTTACAGCATCTGCCACAGACACAGCCCTGCGCTGCTGCTGCCGCCAGCCAATTTCCACCGCATCTTCTTTCAGACCGCGATCACCAACCACAATCTGGAATGGCAGGCCGATCAACTCGAAATCCTTGAACTTGACGCCGGGACGTTCATTGCGTTCATCCCATAGCACCTCAATGCCGGCATCCAGCAATTGTTGGTGGATTGCTTCCGATGCATCCCG
Organism: Mariprofundus sp.; assembly: GCA_027019785.1. Lineage (GTDB taxonomy): Bacteria > Pseudomonadota > Zetaproteobacteria > Mariprofundales > Mariprofundaceae > Mariprofundus. The sequence continues at coordinate 6,600 of JALUWF010000033.1, forward strand.
CACCGCATTAGATTTGCCCATACTGATCAGGCCAATCTGAAACGGCGCCAGCGCCAGCGGCCAGCTGATACCGGCCGCATCATTGCACTGCTCCACAATCGCCGCCATCAAACGCGACACGCCAATGCCATAACACCCCATGGTGGCCACGCTACGCTTACCCTGCTGATTCTGAAACACGACCTCCATAGGCTCGGTATAGCGTTTGCCGAGCGCAAACACCTGCCCTACCTCAATGCCGCGAGAGAGTTCAATCTCGTTGCCGCAGCGGCTGCAACGGTCGCCGGCTCGCGTTTCACGCAAATCGGCGAATTCAGCAGCCGGGACATCGCGCCCGAAATCCAGTCCTGTGACATGAGTATCGCGCCGGTTGGCACCGGCTATGAATCCTGTCGCACCCTGTAAACGGCTGTCCACCAACACACGCACCGACAACTGCTGCGGGCCGACAAAACCGGTGACGCCGCCGATCGATACAATATCGTCATCCGTCGCCATTTCAACGCTGTCCGCACCAACCACATGCGCCAGTTTGATCTCCTGCACCTGATCATCGCCGGCCACGCAGGCCGCCACAATCGCACCATCATGTTCTCCGCCATGGATACGATAGACCAGCGTTTTAACCAGCAAGCCGATATCCACCGACAGGAAATCGGCCACATCTTCAACACTGGTAACGGCAGGCGTTTCGACCATGGCCAGCGCAGCCGGCTCACCCGATACGCAGGCACGCCGGGACACCGCCTTCTCCACATTGGCTGCGTAATCACAAACACTGCAGTGAGCGATAAGATCCTCGCCCGACTCGGCCAGCACATGAAACTCATGCGAATCGCTGCCGCCAATCGAACCGGTATCGGCTTCCACAGGCCGAAATTCCAGACCGAAGCGCGTAAAGATTCGGGTATAGGTTTCAAACATATTTTTATATTCTGCGGCCAGACTCTCGGCATCGGCATGGAAAGAGTACGCATCTTTCATGACAAATTCGCGCCCGCGCATCAGCCCGAAACGGGGGCGAATCTCATCGCGGAATTTGCTCTGAACCTGATACAGGTTCATCGGCAGCTGTTTATAGGAACGTAGTTCACGGCTAACCAGATCGCAGATCACCTCTTCATGGGTGGGGCCGAGGCATGATTCATGGCTATGCCGATCCTTGAAACGTAGCAATTCCGGGCCGTATTTTTCCATCCGTTCGGATTTTTCCCACAACTCACCGGGCTGCACCATCGGCATCAATAATTCCTGAGCTCCGGCCCGGTTCATCTCCTCGCGAATCACCGCCTCGATCTTGCGCAACACGCGCAACGCCAGCGGCAGGTAATCGTATACGCCCGAGGTCACACGGCGAATATAACCGGCGCGCAGCAATAATTTATGAGAAATCACCTCGGCATCAGCAGGATCATCTCGAAGCGTAGGAATAAAACAGTTGGAATATCGCATAGCGCCAAGCATAGCGAGCATAGATTCATTCAGATAGTCCCGCGTAACAACCCTATTCATATATGGAGGTTCGGCTTCAGCCGCGCTTACACACCGATAGATCTACGGGAAATTACTGTATCAGCGAAGGTTCTTATTATTCAGTTGCCCTACCCCGGAAAAACAGGTCGACACTGTATCCTGAAAAGTCCCAATCAGATACGGCTTTTGAATGAAACCGGCCAAATCCTTGCCGTGAAATTGCGCTGTTGCATCTTCGGCACTGTACCCGGAAGAAAGAATCACTTTGATATCCGGATTGATTTGACGCAGCGCACGAAAGCATTCCTCGCCATTCATACGAGGCATAGTCATATCCAGCAACACGCCTGTTACCTCTTGCTGATACTGACGAAACACCGCAACGCCATCCTTGCCATCAACTGCAGTGATCACCTCAAACCCCATGTCTGCCAATACTATACTGGCAACTTCGCGAATACTTTCTTCATCATCAATCACCAGAATCAAACCGGAAACACGCTGCAACGGCGCAGCTTTATTTTCTTCGGAAGCAGGCAGGTCACCCCGTCCTGAGGTAGGAAAAGCGATTTTAAATGTCGTGCCCTTTTCTGGCTCAGAATACAGATTAAGCAATCCGGAATGTCCATGCACTATGCCAAGAACTGCACTCATACCCAATCCACGCCCTGTGAATTTGGTGGTGAAAAATGGATCGAATATTTTTTTTCGGGTAGCCGCATCCATACCGCAGCCTGAATCCGACACTTCCAGATACACGTAACGACCCGTTGCAACTTCCGGTTGATGAATCGAGGCTTGCAGATACGCCTTATCCACCTCCATAACGCCTGTTGAAACAGTAATCACGCCGCTTCGCTGATTGATGGCTTCAGAAGCATTGATGACAAGGTTCAGGATAATCTGCTGAATCTGGGTGATATCACCATCCAGGGCAGGCAGCGTATCACTCAGGTGGAAGTTCAGTATGATATTTTTAGTGATGGATACATCCAGCAGTGAACGCATATCGTCAATCAAAGAAGACAGATCAACCGGCTCTATGATCAACGTCCCTTTGCCGGAATAGGCCAGCATCTGCTTGCACAGGTTGGCAGCCTGCTGACTGGACTGTTCAATACCCTGCAGATATTTCTGCACCGGAGACCTGCTATCCAGCTTGATTTGGGCCATACCTGCATGACCCATGATCGCAGTCAGAATATTATTGAAATCATGAGCAATTCCACCCGCTAATACACCCAGCGACTCCAGCCTGTCGACATGTTCGAGCTGGTGTTGCATGGCAATTTCCTTGCGTAAATCGCGACCAATGACCGCTATTCGAGAGGGGTGTCCATCCTGATCAGCCAACGACATAAATATACAAGCCATGGGTACAGGATTGGCATCGGCATCGAGAAATTCACATTCTGTTTCGCATATGCCTTGCTGCAGAGTCTTGGGGAGTACGTCTTGAACCAGCATTTGCTCTGCTTCAGGACTATGAAAGCGACCAATTTTCATGGCATGCAGTGGTTGATCCTGCGCTAATCCAAGGATATTTTTTCCGGCAGGGTTGATATACAATACATTACCATCCAGATCAGCCATGCTCACCATATTCAGCGTGGCTTCAATGATGGCAGCCTGATCCCGTACTTCACCAGTCCTCAGTGCAACCAGCGATTCCAGATTGGCATGTGAATCACGCAGTTGTTGCTCCGCAGCCTTGCGATCACTGATATCCCGTAGAACCATCACAAATACCGGTTGATCTCCCTGCTGAACATAGGAACCAACAAATTCAACAGGCAGCTCTGAACCATCCTTGCATTGCGCAATTCCCTCAACACGGCGGTTCATCAATGCACCCCGCCGTCGTTGCAAATGCCGATAAAAGTGCTTCAGATATGCACCATGCAACCGGCGGGGAATCAATATATCTTCCATAAGCATGCCCCGTGCTTCAGCCGCACGATAACCGAACATACGTTCAGCCATTGGGTTCCATGATTGAATAACACCCTGTTGATCAATCCGTATAATGGCATCCATGGAGTGGTGAACGATGAGCGCAGACCAGTTTCTCACTTCTTCCAGCGCATTGGCCTTTTGCGCAATGCGTTGTTGATACGATTGTAGTTGCTTCTGGAATGGCAGTTGCGCATTGCCATTCTCCATGTGGTGCATACGTTTACGCAAGGCAGCAATAGTTTCCTGCGCCGCAGAAAGCTGTTGTTGCAAGGCTTCGTGGGTTGGCTTGCTACTCACGCAGCACCCAATGCCAGTGCCACCATCGTCTGGTTGATATGCAAGCCCTGCCACTGTTCACCATAGGTATCAAATCCGATCATGTGATCGGCAATTGCACAGGTTTTCTCGGCCAGTTGCTGGTTCAAATCATCCCCCATACCCTCAAGCGCGCGGTAGATACAATTGCAAACAATCAGCAGCGGAATTTTATGCGCAACCGGATCCAGTTTGGCCATAAGTTTATCATACTCGGCGGCCATGTCCTGATGCTGACATAGTGTCAATACCATGCCCTCTTCTATAGCACATCCGAACTCCAGCGCATCATCCTCACAAACACGCCTGAGCGCACGCACATAACACTCATTACCATAAGGATATGCCAGAGGGTTGTCTGAAAATATCTGCGGAGTCAACGCCTCTACCTCCAACCCGAGCAACTGGGCATAGCGCTGTGCTGCCGGCATGCCATCCAGTCGATTCACCACGCGTTCAGCCATATTAGCCTTGGTAATCACCACATCGTGATCACCGGGTATGTAATGTTGATGTTTGATAACGCGAAAAGGTACGCGGCTCTCGGCCAGAATAAATACAGCAGCATGTTGCCAGGCTTTACCGTTGGCGATGACAAAAGCATGATCGAACTTGAGATCGTCACCGGATGATCCGCCAAGCAACGGCACATCGCCCAGCTCGCTGGCCATGGCGGCAATCACGGGTTCTTCCCGCTTGCTCAAACCATCGAAAAAACTCAGACAAAAATAATCGTCCGCATTCAAATCACCCCAATCAATATCCAGTTGGCGAACCAGATCGGTGCACACTGCTCTGGTGCTGTCGACGCACGGAGCACTTAAATCTTCAAGCACGCTCACAGCCCAGCGAATGTCCGGCGTCGAAATGCCGGTTAAAACCAGTGCATGATTCTTATGTTGCCCCGTAAGCCATTCTCCGGCTGTCGTACACCCCACTATCAATGTATTCGGAAATTTATCTGCAAGACTCGCAGCTACAGCATGCGGATTTTGGACCGAGGAGTGAAAAACAAACAACATATCTGGCGCTGCATCCCGACCCCAGCTGCCGGTTGCCTCGCCAACAGCTTCCACTGCATCACTATTACCTGATGAACCTTCAAAGATTTTCATACATGAAGCATGCATTTTTCATGCTCTGGGTCAATACTCATGTTCACGTCTCACATTCAGGGTAGCGGAAGAAAATGAAGCGCATTGATGATGAATGCAGGCTCAGACCGTAGCTGTATCCGACCTGACTACCGGCGATTGCAGGCGATAATAGCATACCACCATCAGTGCCAACGACCCCGCATATACAATAACCTGCAAAGCGCTGGGTTTATCATCATAACCCACTAACACATGCAGCAATTCACCCAATGTACTGTCGGTGGATAACAGCGCCGAACTGTTCCACAGCGGATCAACCAGCGGTGGCAACCACTCGATCATCACCAGATTTGCCGCTGCCTGTGATGCCATACTCGCCGCCAACAGCATCAACAACCAGCCAACCACGCTGAACAGTCGTTTCAATGGAATGCGAATTAGTCCCAAATAGAGCAGTGAACCGGCAGCAAGGGCTGCGCCTGCACCCATCAGGCCTCCGAACAACATACTCCAGCCGTCTTCAGCGATACCCTGGGCTGCACCGAACAGAAAGAATGCAGCCTCGGATCCTTCACGCATCACCGCAGACAATGCAACGATGGCCAGTGCCGTGTTCGGCAAATCGCCTGATTTGACTGAGCCGCCCACCTGTTTCATACGCTGGCTCATGGCTCTGCCATGTTTGCTCATCCAGAAAACCGTCCAGGCGATCAGTACGGAGGCCAGCAGTAATACGGCCGCATTGAAAATAAATTCACCGTCACCATCAAACGAAGCCTCCATCTGCTCCATAAATACACCCAAAAATGCAGCCCCCAGCAAGCCGCCAAATACGCCAAGACCGATCCATAATCGGGAACCGGAGAGGCCTCGCGTCGCCGCCAGCAGGACGCCAACCACCAGCACCATTTCCAGCATTTCCCGAAATACAATGACCATCGATGAAATCATGCGTCCAACCCCTGAGTGCATTTTTTGCAAAAGCCGAACATGACCAGTTGATGGCCCGTCAGTTTAAAACCTTTTTTTGCAGCAGCAGCTTGCTGCAACGTTTCAATTGTATCGTGAGAAAATTCTTCAATATGCCCGCAGTTGGTACAAATCATATGGTCATGATGCGCCTTATCCGCCCGCTCATAACGTTTTTTATCCGCCAGCTGGATCGAATCGATTAGACCAAATGATTCCAGCGCCGCCAAACCTCGATATACGGTTGCGATACCAATCGGAGCTCCGGCATCCACCAGCGCCCGCGCCACCTCATCAGCGTCCCAGTGCCGATTGGAGGCATTGATCAAATCAAGGATAGCCTGTCGCTGTACTGTCAGTCTCTGCATGAGTCGTAATGATAACCATTATCACTATCATGTCAATGAGAAAGATTTCGCACACTGAAGAAGAGCAACGTTCATGGATTAGATTTTGATTTCTTCTGTGTTCTCTGTGGTGAATGCTTTTGACCCGTTTTTATTCGTGTTCATTCGTGGACAAGAGGTTGGTTTTAAATGGAGTGAATCAAAGGCTTTATCCACGAATGACACGAATGAACACGAATGGAGAGGCAGTAGATACTTCAATCTCCCCCAGTGCTTGACAGAGAATCCGTAGGTTCCGGCTATGCTGGATTGGGGGTTATATCTTGTTCCGGTTCAGTCCCAGGTTGCATACGTTCTTCACGATTCACCTTGACCTCACGCGGCGCATCGATACCGATGCGAACCTGACCACCTTTCACATTAAGCACCTGAATTTGAATATTATCTCCAATGGCAATGGATTCGCCCTTTTTTCTCGTCAGAATTAGCATGGTATCTCCTCTTTGATACCTTTAATAGACAACTATATCGGAAAATGCAAGAAAGAATTAAATAATTTTTCTGGTTGAAGTCGTAAAAAGTCCGTTCATGGTCTTTTTTCTCCACGGCAAGCGAAAAGTGTGATTTTCACTTTCCTTACAACGCAACAACTTGCGATGCAAGTCATTGCGTTGCGCGCCCATCCATGGGCGCCCTGATGACTTCGAAAGAAGTCATCATTCTGAATCCAGTCCAAATGCGCTGTGCAGAGTACGCACGGCCAGTTCGATATATTTCTCTTCGATCACCACGGTAATTTTGATTTCGCTTGTGGTGATCATCTGGATATTGACGCCTTCCTGAGCCAGAACATCAAACATATCCTTGGCAACGCCGGCATGTGAACGCATGCCCACGCCGATCACGGAGACCTTGGCGATGCTGTCATCACCTTTCACATGACGCCCGTGCATCTGCTCGCACAGACGGCGCATGATCTCCATGGTCTGCTGATAATCGCCGGTCGGCACCGTGAAGGTGATATCCGTATAACCCTGTTCGGATACATTCTGCACGATCACATCAACATTGATGCCCGACTCGGCCACCGGGCCGAACACTTTGGCGGCGATGCCCGGCTGATCGGGGATCCCCATAATGGTGATTTTTGCCTCATCGCGGTTATAGGCCACGCCGGAAATGGTTGCTCGTTCCATGCTGTTATCCTCTTGTACATCATCCTCTTGTACAACCATTGTGCCCGTTACCGGCTCAAAGCTGGAGCGCAGATGCAGTGGCATATTATAGCGCATGGCCAGTTCCACCGAGCGGGTCTGTAGCACTTTCGCCCCCAGCGAGGCGAATTCCAGCATCTCTTCATAGGCGATGCGCTCAATCTTGCGCGCTCTGGGCACAATACGCGGATCGGTCGTGTAGATACCGTCCACATCGGTATAGATATCGCACATATCGGCATCAACAGCGATGGCAAGCGCCACCGCCGACGTATCGGAGCCACCGCGCCCCAGCGTGGTGATATTACCCAGTTCATCGACGCCCTGAAAACCAGTCACCACAGGCACTTCACCGGCTTCCAGGTGGGCCCGCAGATGGCGTCCATCCACATTCTTGATGCGCGCCCGCACATGCCTGCTATCGGTAACAAAACCGGCCTGCCCGCCGCTATGGGAGTAGGCGGCAATGCCGCGCTGCTGCAATTCTATGGCCAGCAGTGCGGCGCTGACCTGTTCGCCGGTCGCCACCAGCGCATCGAGTTCGCGCGCCGCAGGCATGGTGCACAACTCATGCGCCATGGCTATCAAGCGGTTGGTTTCGCCGCTCATGGCCGATACAACCACGGCGATCTGATTGCCCCGCTTCAATTCAGCCTGCACGATGTCGGCGGTGTGAGCGATACGCTGCAGCGAGCCCACCGAGGTACCTCCGAATTTCTGTACGATCCGCATCAACGCGCCTGCTTCGGCGCCACTGTGGCAATACCCACCTTGCTCATACCCAGCTGACGTAATGTATCGAGCACATACACCACCCGCTTATGGCGTGTTTCGGCATCAGCACGCAACACCACCCGCACCTTCGGGTTCCCCTTCGAAGCATTCAGAATCCGCTTGCGCAGATCAGCGTCCGAAACCAGCTCATCCTGCACATATAAAGAACCGTTGGCGTTGATGCTAATGGTCACCTGCTTATCCTCTTTCGGCTGGGTTTTAGCATGACTCGATGGCAGATCGAGTTTGAGGCTCGATGAGACGCTGAAAGTAGTGGAAACCATGAAGAAAATCAGCATCAGGAATACAACATCGACCAGCGGCGTAATATCCACCATATAGTCCATGCGTTTTTTCCGACGCAGGTTCACGCACGTTCCCCTTTCAGCAGTTCAACAAAGCGCAGCGCATGCTGTTCAATTTCCACCACGAAGCGATCCACCCTGGCCTCATAAAAACGATAGGCCACAATAGACGGGATTGCCACCACAAGGCCAAACGCGGTGGTATTCAAGGCTTTGGAAATACCGCCGGCCAGCACATCCGCATGCCCGACGCCGACCTCGGAAATCTGTTGAAACACTTCAATCATTCCAATCACCGTGCCGAGCAGGCCGAGCAATGGTGCAATGGCGGCAATCACGCCCAGCACGCCAATAAAGCGCTCAAGGTGCGCCACTTCCTGGCGGCCCGATTCCTCCAGAATCTCTTTCATCACCGAACGGCGCACACCGCGGTTGGCCAGCGCCACCCACAAAATCCGGCTCATGGCCGTATTGTGGGTCTGGCAGACCTGCATGGCCTGTTTGACATTGCCATCACGTACATACTGTTCGACTTGTTGCACAGCTTTGAGCGGAATCACCACCGAACGGCGCAAACTCCAGGCACGCTCGAAAATAATAGTTAACGACAGCACGGAAATGCCAAGCAGAATATACATCACACTGCCGCCCTGTTGGATAAATACTAACACTCATGCCCCCATGTCCGACGCTGGTTTTTTTTACCAGCACGCAACGTCGCCAATAAAGATCGCAATTATGGAGAGTAAAGGCTAAAAGTCATGCAGCAATCATCAGATCATGATGAACGCCACCATGTCAGGGCCAGGTCGCCTCGTAAGCGCTTATGTGCTCGCCATGTTTCAATTCGGGCTGTTCTGCCGCTTTCGGGCCAGCGCACCAGGCATGCGCCCGACGCCGTATTACACACAGTTGCTCCGATTCGGCTGTAGCGTCGCAGCACAACCGGCTTCGGAAAATGATAGCGGTTGGCAAAACCTGTCTGTGCGATGGCAATATCCGGATGCAATGCATCCACAAATGCCGGGGTACTGGATGTGTTGCTGCCATGATGCGGCATCAACATCACATCTGTTTTCTCCATGCCTGTAGCCAGCATAGCCGTTTCCGCCGCCGCCTCAATATCACCCGGCCACAGGATACGGGCTCCATTGGCCAAACGCGCCACCAGCACAAGAGATGTATTATTGGCATTGGCCGGGTCAAAACCGCGCGGCGGCCATAACACGGATATGTTGATGGCGGATTCCGCTGCCGAGTCCTGCCCCAAGTTCTGTCCCAAATCCTGCCCTAACGCCACATGATCACCTTGCGCCAGCCATCGAATGCTCGCCCCGCGCGACTGCGCATACCTTACAATAGCCCTAACGCGCCAGTCCCTGTGCGCCGAAGGTGCATCGGGCAGCCATAATTCGCCGATGCTGTTCATCTGTTTCATCAGCGACAAGGCGCCGCCCAGATGATCGGACTGGGCATGGGAAAGCGCCAGCACATCCAGATGTGTGATTCCAAGCCGGCGCAAACCGGCTGCTTCGCTTGTACCCCCGTTAAATCGGCTACCCTGTCGCCCCGGCGCATCAACCGAAATCACCCGATTGCCCGGCAGCAGCAAGGTTGAAGCCGCCCCCTGCCCCACATCCCAGACCATCCATTGCGGCTCTTGTATATCTGTTTCATGCAATACCAGCGTTAACCACGCAGCCACAACCAGCAGCGCGGATAGCGCAGCCTTGCCCCGTTGACCGCGCCAGAGCAAAACAGCGCAGACCGCCATGCCAACCCCATACAGCACCTGCATCCACAGCGCCGGGTAGGACGCCCACAACACGCCAGCCGGCAGAGCTGCAATCCAGCTCAATATATGCAAACCTGCCTCCACGCCATGACCAGCCAGATGCATCAGGGCCAATGCCACATGATCCAGTCCGACCAGCGCCGATAGTTCTGCCAACAGACCACACGGCATGACCAGCAGAGCATATAAGGGCACCATGATCATATTGGCTGGCAGGCTGTAGATGGGAACGCGTCCGAATGTCGCCACAATCAGCGGCAATGTCGCCAGTGTCGCCAGCAAAGAAATCCATACAATCGCTTTAACTGAGCTGATGAATTTTAAACCAGACAACAGCGATTCAGTGTGGGATCTCTCAACCGGCAGCGGCCCGGTTTTTCCCGCCCACAGTAATAGCGCCGCAGTTGCCACAAATGAGAGCCACAACGATAATGATGCTATAGCACTCGGATCAAATAGTAGTATCAGCCCCAACGCCGCCAGTAACGTATTGATCGGTTCACTGCGTGCAGCCAGACACCATGCCAGCGCCGCCGCAGCAAGCATGATAGCAGCCCGGACGGCGGGCAGCGGCCACCCAGCCAGGGTGGCGTATGCGGCAGCAGCCAGAAAACCGCAGGTTACAGATATATTGCGCACCGGCAGGCGCACTATCCATGCTTCCCGCCTGGTCAATATAAACCAGATCAGCATCAACGCCCATGCCGCCGCCATGCCAACATGCATACCTGATATAGCCAGCAAATGCGCTGTGCCTGTAGCAGAAAACAGGGCATTGGCGCGGGATGAAATTTGTGAACGTTCGCCCAGCAGCACTGCCTGCAAGATGCCGGAGGCATCATGATTGGGTGAATTGGTTTTGTGAGTCTTATAGGTCGTATAGGTCTTATAGGACTTATAGGACTTATCAACGCCATGAATGACAGCGCGCACTTTCTGGCGCTGTTGTTGCAGCCATGGAATGGCGGCCTGGATAATTGTCGGTTTGCCTTTCATGCTGCCGATCAGGGCGATATGATGATCGAAGCACCAGGCGCGATAATCGAAGCTGCCGGGATTGTGATAATTGTGTGGCAGGTGCCAGTGCACCCGCGCCTGAATACGCTCTCCTGCCTGAATCTGTTTGTCGGTCTGCGTGCGAATATTGCCCGCATCGCTGTCATGCCTATAGCTGTTGTGCTGATACAATAACGCCTTGCCCGCCAACCAGACCCCGTCCGAGCGGCGAATATGGTATAATCGGTAGCGTCGATAACCGGAAAAGAGATCAACATGCTCAATATCCGCGCTGATTTCCATATCGTTGCTCAACCAGCTTGCATCGACATGCACCTGATGCGCATCCCACAGCAGGTCAGCCACGCCCCACAAGGCAGCCGCCAACATCAGCAGGGCAGGCCAGCGTTGTCGAAATATAAGCAGAGCAATCACGGCGACCAGCAACAGGCCGGCGGCCACATCGATGTCGAAAAGGTTGGCACGCGTCAGCGTCAATCCGGCCAGCAGCGCAAGCAGTGGAATAAACAGAGGCCAGCGCCGCAGGTTCGGCATGCCGGAACCTGCCATGTTTAACTCAGCTCTGGTCGGGATAAACCACCCTGCCGCGAATCATCTGGTCACTGCCCATATTCCGGCGTTCCACATGCTCTAATCGTATGACCCGATCAACGGTGTCTGAACCGCCCCCGCCCAACAGGCTGACAGCATCGCGACCACCAATCAGAATCGGAGCCTGATAGAGCACCATTTCATTGCTGAAGCCAGCCTCCAGAAACGAGGTATGCAGCGCTCCGCCGCCTTCCAGCAGGATTTGCAGATAGCCGTCATCAGCCAGATGTTGAAGCCTGGCGGGCAGACTCATGATCTGCTCCACCTGCACGCCGGCTTCCCGCCAGCGCTCGCTATCATCGCTAAGGCTGCGCACATAAAAACGCGTCGGTGCATCATCTGACAATAATTTGCATGATGGAAAGAATCGAGGCGTCTCAAAGCAGAACACCACCCTGAGCGGGATATCCCCCACCACTGGCGCATCGCGCACCGTGAGTGATGGATTATCGTGTTTCAGCGTACCTGCACCCACCACAATCGCATCACACGCAGCCCGCAACCCATGCGCATGACGGCGACATTCCGGCCCGCTGATCCACTGCGAATGGTGTGTTCGTGTAGCCAGTTTACCATCCAGCGATATCGCAGCCTTGGCAATCACCCAGGGCCTGCCGGTGTGCATATAGTGAAAAAACGGCGTATTCAGCGCATCAGCTTGCTCCGCCAGCACGCCGCCAGTCACATCAACACCGGCAGCGCTTAATACTTTTGCGCCGCCAGCCATGGCCGGATTCGGATCGGATGAGGCATAAATCAGATGCTTAATGCCGGCCCGGCGAATCGCATCGGTACAGGCCGGCGTACGCCCATGCGCCGCGCACGGCTCCAGTGTCACATACAGTGCGCCGCCGCCGGCTTTGGCTCCAGCCGCTTGCAGCGCCATCACTTCGGCATGTGCCTCGCCGGGCCGCACATGCCAACCCTCGCCAACCACTTCGCCATGATTGATCACCACCGCTCCGACACGCGGATTCGGATGCGTGCTGCCCATACCCTTTTTGGCCAATTCAATGGCATGCTGCATCAATGCTTCGACATGGTTATCCGTTTTCAAATGGTTACTCTATTATTCATCATTAAATTCCAGAAAAATTCGACAATCTAAAATCCTAGCCACTAATTCCACGAATTAACACTGATAATAAAACCTTCAAATTGGCTTCTGTATATTGCCTTTTAATTCGTGTTCATTCGTGTTCATTCGTGGCCAAGTCTGTTTTACAAAAATAAACACTCAACCCAACATAGTCGGAACCAAACAGTCTGTGAGCTACAGAGTACGCTTTCAGTCAGCTTCAATCAATTCTCTAAGCTGGCGAACTTCTTCTTTTAAATCTGCGATATCCTGTTCCATCCGGGCTATCCGATCCGCTTCACCTTTGCTGCCGCCTGTCGCGCCGCCAACGCCTTTAGCTGCCATGTCGATCTCCGGTTGACCACATAACAGGTGCGCATAACGATCTTCACGTTGCCCGGCGGCACGCGGGATGCGAACCAGCAAGGCATCATCACGATCCATCAATGATTGTAGCAATGCCTGCAATTCATCGGCGCTTTCAAAGCTGATCATGCGGCCTGTATTGATGCGGATTTCATTGAGTGTGAGTGAGCCTCGTAACATCAGCACGCATAACACTGCCCGCTCTTTGGTTGAGATGGCGAGTTTACGGGATAGATGCTGTTCAAAACGATCCGCCCGGCCATCCATGCGCGCTGTGACTAATCCTTCGGCGCGCAGATCATTGACCACGCCGCCCACTTCACTGGCTGTCAAATCCAGCACCGGCACGCGGCTGCTCTTTTGATTGCACGCCGCCGTCAACGCCTTAAGCGTTAGCGGATAATAGTCCGGCGTGGTCATCTGTTTTTCCATCAGACAACCCAGCAGCCTCGACTCATGTGCTGATAACATCCCTTCAAC
>JALUWF010000034.1 GCA_027019785.1 Mariprofundus sp.
CCTTACGTCAACGAATCGGACAATCCGGCTTATGCACTGTTTCTAAAATAGCTCGGTTTAGAAAGTAGCCAACAAATGACAAAAAAACAACGGCTATTCAGATACTGTATCTACATAGTAGTCTGCTGCTTTCTACAGTTTAATTCCAACGCATATGCCTCACCAAACAATGGATACTTAACTGAGTTAATTACGCATGCAAAAAAAATAAATCTATCCCGGCAACCTGCATGGTTATCCTTGTTACATTTCAACCATAATTCAAATGGAAGACATTTCAGCTACGCCACCAGCCCAGAGTTTTTCACCTCTCCTAATGGCCGGCATGACCCTGAACAGGAGTTGATTGCCACATTAATCTCATTATTTGAAGAGAAAAAAGAACAAAATGCCACTATCTGCAAATTTCCAGCTCGCTACCAATGGTTAAAACAACAACTGGCTATTGATGAAGGAAAAATAGCCATGCATCCTGTTTGCCAACAATATATCACATGGCGTAAGCAAATGGCATCCACTTCAATCACACTGGTCTTTCCCAGCTCGTATATGAATGCACCATCATCAGTGTTTGGACACACCTTGTTAAGATTAGACCGTAGTAACACAAATGACCCGTCTCATCTGTTATCACACTCGATCAGTTTTGCAGCCAAAATTCCCGATGGGACAAGCGCATGGAGTTATGCCATTGGCGGCTTAAACGGGTCATTTCCGGGGCGCTATCAACATGCGTTATACCATCAAAAAATCAAAGAATATGGCCGCATCGAAAACCGTGATATTTGGGAGTACAAACTAAACCTTAATCAACAGGAACTGAATCATCTGATTCAACACCTTTGGGAAATCAGAGGTGTCGATTTCCGTTATTTCTTTGCGAAAGAAAACTGTTCTTTCAGGCTGCTTGAATTATTAGAGGTAGCCAGAACGGGACAGCACCTTACTGACCATTTCCCCATCTATGCGATTCCGTCAGATACAATTCGATTGTTGACGAAGAATGGCTTTGTCTCGTCTGTTCAATACAGACCTTCTGCATCAACCAGACTGCATGCAGAAATCAAAGATTTAAATCGAGCTGAGCAACAGCTTGCACTCAACTTAAGTCACCATCGCACAACGTTATCATCTCAGAGCTTTCTTAAACTGACTAATGAAAAAAAGGCAAAGGTAATTCAACTGGCCTACCGATATTTGAAATATAAACAAATTGAATCATGGAAAAAAGTAAATAGCCCCCTGCCCTACTATTTAATTCAACAGCTACAACACTATCCCTCAGTAACAGAGCCAACCATTCCACAGCCTGCCAGACCGGATATGGGTCACAAAATCGGGCGCCTTAAATTATCATCAGGATACGAAAATAGTAGTTATGCCCAACTCGGTCTAAGGCCTTTATACCACAATTTCACTGATAACCAGACCGGTTATACGCCAGGGTCTGAAATCGTATTTCTCAACACCGAACTCAGGTGGCAACACAAATCAATACATCTTCATCACATGGATATACTGAGAATGACATCCTTCAGACCGGGGAACTCTTTTCTACGGCCATTATCATGGCGCATCGCTGCCGAACTGGTCCGGAGCTCATTCTATTCAGGCTATCATCTGACCCCCCGTATATCGGGAGCAGCAGGCTATACTTATCAGATCTTTCCACATGCCACAATATCAATATTGCCCTCGATTCGGGTTAATCTGAATCCCATTCATACAGAACATGGGATCGTGCAAATTGGAGGGTCAACGGAGTATTTATTGCAAAAACCATGGGGAACAACATATATCCTTGGTGCTTTTCATCAGGCAATTGGCAATCAATTCCACTCGTACCAAGTCAAATTCTCACAAACTCTGGCAATCAATAAAGATCAGGATTTTCGGATAGGAGTCGAATGTAAAGAAAGGTGCCGTAGAAATAATTTCGATTTTAATATCGGCTTTGCCATGTTTTTTTAGGAAAACCTCAGAGCAGCTCCATGCCGCCCTGAGGTGCTATAATTACAGGTAAGTCTTGATTACATAGTTGGAAAATTCAGGCGCGTTTTCAGTAGATGTCAAATGATTCTGAAGATCAGCTACAACTTGCGTGGTATGTACGGTATCCACATGGATCTGACTAAATAAACCAGCCAGAAATTCGCCCTTTTCATTGGCCAAATCAACGGATAACTCCGAGAAATTCATCAGGATATAACGTCGCAACTTATTTTCAGCCATGAACCGCGTTTTAGCTGCCTGGCTCATCCCTTTAGCTTCAAGTGTCACCTGAATTGAATGCGGGTCGTACTCGTACAGTGCGCCAGAAGCATAATCAGTTGTTGTACCAAAGGTTCCTCCGAAAATAATATTACCCAGCAACCATGAACTCATTTTTTTGTTCACGGTCATCTCAAGGGTTTTGTATCCCTCTTTCGAGAATTTCAACTGCCCATTTTCTTTTGGTTTATCAATGGATATATTCAATGGTGTTTTACCAAGGTGTTTACCATTCAAATAAACATCTGCTCCAGAAGGAATAGAATTAAATGTCACGCTCTGCTGTTTCCCATCCATAATGGTAGCGCACCCACTTATGATAATACTGACAAACAGCAACACGGCCATCTGTTTTAAGATCTTTTTCATAGTTCTCCCCAGAAAATTATTTTTATACAGTCAGAACTGTATGCGAACGATGGTAAATAAAGAGCCTGAGCCATGCAATACATTTTCACGATGCCACAGAAATCAACCGAACATATTTCTCAGCAACTTAAACCAGCTGCTAAAAAAGTTGTGTCCGGCACAATCTCGGGCCCTTTAAGATTGAACCCATTGTTCTCAACAAAATACCGGTACCACGGTACCGGTGCCAGGCTTTCATATTTCCGAAATGGAACCGTCTTTGACTGCGTATTAGCGATATAAAACCTTTGGAAAGCTCATTTGAAAGATATTTCCATTCCATTGCCAGAACAGCCAGAAGAGACTGAGTGCCAATCCTTTAAATGCAGAGTATGTCCGGCAGAATGGGCTTTGTTTATATATTTTTCATCGGCAGTGACAAATACACCATCACGATGAATAGCCAGAGCATGGTAAGCAGCATCGTAGAATGTGACCTGAAAATTTGTGACCAGGTGTACTATCTCGGCCTGCCATGCTTGTTCAGGATAGATGCATTCCATATTCATATCCATCAGGCTGGACAAGATTGCATCAGCGTGGTCAGGGTATTTCCGGGCCAGCGTATTTCCAAGCTCATAATACCACAAGGATGGAAGCAGTATTTCGACATCCCCGGCAAGCAGTGCATTGCGTATGCATAATGCTTGCTCAACATATGGCTCATGATTCGGTGGCAACACCCATTTCAACAATACCGATGCATCTGGAATAACCGGATTCAATGATGATCCCTGTCCTGCCTGATCCAGGATTCCGATGCTCCTTCAACAGGCTTCATAGTTGATCGCAATTGATCCATTTTCCGCACAGCTTTCCTGCGCTTGAAAGTTTTTAGCTCATGGCACACGGCATGGTTCACCAACCGGCTTCGCTCACCCCGAGGAATTTCCTGCAAGCCCTCCCATGTTTCATCATCTAAAATAAAATTTACCCTGTGCGACATAGCTAACTCCGTTTACATGAACACTTATACTACACACTGATGATGTCAATTATCACCCTGCGCATATTAATCTCGAAGATAGCAAATTGAATTTATAATCTGCCAGCGTTTCCTTAACCAGTTTTTCGGCGGTTAAACCAGTTGCGACAAAAAAGTTTTGGCTGGCACAATCACCGGGCGTTTGAGCTCGAACACATTTTTATTTATATATTCAGCATCTATGGCGACTTGAAATATATGATCTACCTTGAGCTGCCTGGCAAAGATCTCAAGACTGCTGGAAAGAGGCTGCTTCATGGAGCTCTTCACCTCCACGATAAACCACGGTTCGCCATCTTTTGAAACCAGAAAATCCACCTCTCTCTTGTCTTTGTCGCGCAAGAAGAACAGACCATAATCACCCATTCCCGTGTCCGACCAGTAGTGAACTGCTTTCAATAAATGCGAAGCGATAAAATTTTCATTGCGCGCACCAGTATCGTTACATTGCGCCCAATCCCATAAATAATATTCTGGTTCCTTCAACAGGGAGCGGGTAACATTCTTTGTCCAGGGACGAATGGCATAGGTAGGTAGGATTTCAATTCATATACGAGAACTTATGGGACAATTAATAGTTGAAATATCGCCCCATCAGACTGTCGCCGCCTTTTGCGAGAATTTTGCCATGTATGCGGAGTTACTCTGCATGAGTTTAGGGAACGTTACCGATGGCGAGCGGGCGTGGAAGGCACGAACTCTTTCGGTAAACAAACAACTGGGCTTGGGCGGTTACGCGTACGCGGCATGAAAGCCGTACGCTTTGCTGTCACGATGAAATGGCTTGGCCTGAACATTATGAGGGTCAGCAAGTGGAAAATAGCGCAAAATAGAGGCAATGCGGCTTCAGTCACCCATGTAAATGGAAACATAGCGCGCATTTTGGCATACGTAAGCCGAATAGAGCGTAAGATGGTCCGTTTTTTTGGCTATATCCCGACCCATCAGAAAATGGCCGAAGTGCGTTGAAATCTAGCGTATGACTTTTTACGAGGGGATCGCTAAATACATTTAAATATCCCGCGCCACTTTTTCGAGCCTCTTTTTTTGTCCCATCGGACAACCTGATAGCTGCTGAGTTGTTTACACATTGCGAACAGGCTGATATACTCCCATTATGCACGTTATAGCAAAAAGAGCTTTTGAGGAAGCCATGCGAAAGTATCCAAATGATAGAGAGTCGTTAAGTGATGCTTATAAGATTCTCAAATCGGGCACTTTTGATACGCCAATGGATTTAAAGAATGTTTTTCCATCATTGGATAACTTTAAGTACAAGGAACATTGGTACGTGATTGATATTGGTGGAAACAATTTGCGTTTGCTGGCGGCTATATTCTTCACATCACAGAAGCTCTTTGTGAAGTATATCGTCACACATAAAGAGTATGACAAGCTCACAGAAAGAGCTAGAAAAGGAGAAATATAATGTTGGCTACCCAAGATACCGATTCTTTTACCGACATGCTTCTGGACGAATTCAACAGCTTTTCAAAAGCCGCCGAACCACTGCTTCATATTCATAGTGAAACAGCATACCAGAAGGCACTGGTCACGCTGGATGACCTGTTTGGCAGAGCGACAGATAGTCCTGATGATCCGCTAAACCCTTTGATTGATATGTTGTCCAATGCGATTACCCGGTATGAAGATTCATTGCCGGCAGTTCAGAAGATGGATCAGCGTATTGAAGATATGGATGCAGATATATCTATGTTACGCACCTTGATGTCTCAATATGGGCTTTCAGGCTCTGATTTTGAAAATGAGGTTGGTAAACGCGCATACGTTAGTCAGATTCTCTCTGGTAGCAGAAAGTTATCCAAAAACCACATCAAAAATCTCTCTGACAGGTTTAGTATTTCACCTTCCTTGTTCTTTTAAGCAGTATTTCGACATCCCCGGCGGTTAAACCAACTGCGACAAAAAAGTTTTAGCCGGTACAATCACGGGGCGTTTGAGCTCGAACACATTTTTATCAACATACGCAGCATCTATGGCTACTTGGAACACATGCTCTACCTTGAGCTGCCTGGCAAAGATCTCAAGACTGCTGGAAAGAGGCTGCTTCATGGAGCTCTTCACCTCTACGATAAACCACGGTTCGCCATCTTTTGAGACCAGAAAATCCACCTCTCTCTTGTCTTTGTCGCGCAAGAAGAACAGACCATAATCACCCATTCCCGTGTCCGACCAGTAGTGAACTGCTTTCAATAAATGCGAAGCGATAAAATTTTCATTGCGCGCCCCAATATCGCTACATTGCGCCCAATCCCATAAATAATATTTTGGTTCCTTCAACAGGGAGCGGGTAATATTTTTTGTCCAGGGACGAATAGCATAGCAGTAATACATCGCCTCCAGCACGCCCAGCCAGCGCCGAATGGTATCCACAGACACACGTATTTTTTTTGCCAGATTGCTGTAACTGGTCAGTTGTCCCGACTGGTGCTTCAGCAACAGAACCAGCATTTCGATCTGCCCCAGCCCCTGCACCTTTGTCAATTCTCGAATATCTTCCTGCAGCAACTGTTGCAGACGCAGCTTGCTCCAGCGGTTAAAAAAACGGCGATCCCGCTTGAGATAGGGCTCCGGAAATCCACCCCATGTCAATAACGCCTCAAAGTCTTCGTCCACGATGCGCTGAGGCGGCTGAATGTCTGCATTATGATCCATCTGCGCAGATCCCATCACTTCACGCACAGTCAGCGGGTGCAGACGGTAATTGAAATATCGCCCCATCAGACTGTCGCCGCCTTTTTTATACACATCCATTCTGGCGCTGCCCGTGATCAGAATATGGCATTGCCCCCGGTAATGATCATAAAAACCTTTCACCAACTGCTTCCATTGAGGAAATTTATGGATTTCATCCAGAATAATCAGGGGCGCATCAGCACGTAACTGATCCAGCCCGATATATTGCGCAATGGCCCTGCCGCCTTGCAGCAAGAGTGCACGGTCATCGAAATCATCCCAGTTCAGGTAAAATATTTCCTGCTCATCAAACATGGAACGAGCCAGCGTGGTTTTGCCCACCTGACGCGGCCCTGAAACCATTGCCATCTGATGATAAGCTGAAAAGTGCATAGAAAGCGTCTCTTTGTATTGCCTTTTCATGCGACTATTTTATCTATTATCGTAAAATAGTCAAGACTTAAATCATATAGACGCGAAAATAGTCGATCTCAACCTGTTGGTTTTAAAACCTTCTGAACTTCAACAGGACTCTCCTCCCCTCTTAAAAATTAAATCCGTATCGACGTAATTTATTAAATTGTAACTTTCTGATTCATAGGCCAACTCACCTGAATAAATAACAAACCCTCTGGCACTCTCTTTACTAAGATTGTGAAAAAAGGTAATTCCCTTAGTAAAACCCTGATGAAATGTCATGGATGATTTTATTTCTACAGGGACGAGTTCCCGGCCTCTTTTATAGATTAAATCCAGTTCGTTTCCTTTACTGGTGCGATAGTAATATAAGTTATGTGCTTTTCCCCGGTTATATCTTGCTTTTAAGGCTTCCGTAATCACCAGATTTTCAAAAATACTGCCATACAATGGATCCCTTTCAATTTGGGATGGATTCTCTATGCCTAACAGATAAATTAATAAGCCAATATCAGTAAAATAAATTTTTGGTGATTTAATGACCCTTTTACCAAAATTCTCATAATAAGGCTCTAATTTAAAAATAATAAACGACGCTTCCAAAACACCCAGCCAGCTTTTCAAGGTATTACTACTCACCCCGGTATCATTGGCCATGGATGATAAATTAACAATTTGACCGACTCTACCCGCCAATAATTTTATAAATTTTGTAAAAGTGGTTAAATCTTTTAAGTTAATTAGCTGTCTTACATCCCGTTCAATATACGTTTCACAATAATTCCTATACACTCTGGTCGGGTTCATATTGTCTTTGTATATCCGAGGCAAAAAACCTCGATACATGATTTCAAATTTGTCTATTTTTACACCAGCCTGCATTAACTCCCGGATCGATAAAGGTAATAACCTTAATATTGCTGTTCTTCCTGCCAGTGATTGAGATATCGATTGATGTAACTGTAATTGATGACTCCCGGTCAGAATAAACCTGCCCTTCCCATTGCCATGCATATCATCTTCATCAACTTTAACTTGAATATAAGAGAGTAGCTCAGGAACACGCTGAATTTCATCAAAAATACATTTTCCTGAGAATCTGGAAAACAGTGCATTAGGATCAGTAAGTGCCAACGCACGAATTTCAGGATTTTCCAGATTGCAATAGTCATAATCAGGAAAAGCCATTTTGACCAGAGTGGTCTTGCCCGCCTGCCTGGGACCAATCAGTGTTACGACAGGATATTCTTTGGCTGATTGAAGCATCTCATTTAACAATTGGCGTTTTATCATGAGCCAACAATAACACCTAATCGTGTAAAATAGAAGTTCAACTTAAAATTTACACGAACCCTCTGCCCGGTACTCTGCTGAAATCTCTCTGAGCATCGAATGTCTGAGCATAGATTTGACAGATTGTATGTTCAACTTACAATCTGTCAGGCCATGACATCCTTGATGACAAATTGAATCGCGCCGTTGCCGCGATAACTATCCTGCTGCAATTCTCCGATCACGGAAACTGTCAAACCCGGTTCAATCGCATCACCCATGCCGTTAGCACCAAATACAATACCAGCCAGCCAGCGACTGCCATCGGTGAGTTTCAAACGGGTGACGCCGCCCTTCAGATCACGGCGATCAGCAATCTGCACATCCTTTAACAGCCACAGGCAGACCGGATTGCCACGTCCGAACGGTTCAAAACGGGCCAGCCGCTCAGCCAGGCCGATATGCATGCAGTTCAATCCCAGAATGCCATCGATGGGCTGCAAACTGTGATCTGCTGCATGTGCCGCCTGACTACTGACAGCTGCACCAAACGCAGCTTTAAACTCATCCCACTGCCCTGCCCTGATACTGCCACCGCCTGCGCCGGCATGGCCGCCGAAGCCTTCGAGATGGGCGCTACAGGCATTGAGGATATTGCCGACATGGAATCCCGGCGTGCCGCGCAGCGATACACGCACAACCCCGTCCGGCGTCACAAAACCGACCGCTGCAGGTTTGCCGTGCTTGCGAGCCAGACGCCCGGCGGCAAGGCCAACCACGCCGGCATGCCAGCGTTGATCATACACCGCCAGCACCTCCGAATCACCGAGCACGAATTCGGCCTGTTTGAACACCTCGGCTTCAACCAGACGCCGCTGTTTGTTTGTCTCATCCAACTCTTTGGCCAGCTTCAATGCTTCACCG
The DNA here is from genome assembly GCA_027019785.1 of Mariprofundus sp. GTDB lineage: Bacteria > Pseudomonadota > Zetaproteobacteria > Mariprofundales > Mariprofundaceae > Mariprofundus. The sequence goes on from JALUWF010000034.1 coordinate 8,975, forward strand.
GTATCGTGGGTGGATAATAGACGCATGGCCGCTTCGCCATGTTGCAAACGTCCGGCGGCATTAATTCTGGGTGCCAGGAAAAAACCAATCGTTTCTGCCGTCACAGTTTTTTTGATCTTCGCCACCGTCAACAACGCCTGCATGCCCACGGACGGGTTTGCATTCAAACGCTGCAAGCCGTGATGAACCAGAATCCGGTTCACCCCGACGATATCCATCACATCAGCGATGGTCGCCACCGCCACCCGATCCAGCAGCACGCGCAGATCAAAATCCGGTCGTTCCCCAGCCTCAGCCAGTTTTTTCCACACTGCTACCAACAGGAAAAAGGCAACGCCGGTGCCGCATAGTTTGCGCTCGGCAAAACCGCAATCGGCACGGGCAGGATTAAGCAGTGCAAAGGCATCCGGCAGTGTCTTTTCCGGCAGATGATGGTCACTGACAATCAGATCAAACTCGTGCTCTTGTGCCGCCGCACAGGCGTCAAAACAGGTGGTGCCGGTATCGACGCTGATTCCCAATTTGATGCCGGCAGCCACGGCCTCATGCACCGGCTCCACGCCGATGCCGTGCCCCTCTGCAGCGCGATGCGGAATCGAAAACGACACTTCCGTTCCTGTAGCCCGCAATGCCTCCACCAGAATAGCGGTTCCATTGACGCCATCGGCGTCGAAATCCCCGAAGATATGTATTTTTTCACCGTCCAGAATCGCCCTGGCAACCCGCGCTGCCGCCCTGTCCATATCCGTCATGGCCAACGGATCAGGCAGATCGGCCAAGCGCGACGTAAAAAACGGATCGGCCTCTGTCAGCCCCCTCCCCGCCAGCAATCCGTCCCATGCCGCCAACGGATCGTCCGCCGCCAACGGGCCGTGATGCCATATCAGCTTACGCCCTTTTACTGTGATTTCTTCAGGTAACATAGATTATCCTTTTTCTTGTAAATTCCGGCCACGCTATCAACCAACCATCAACCAAATATAAATAAATAAAAACCTTTTATATCAATATGTTAAATAAATAACAGCATGCCTTCACATGATAACACCAACAAAATATCAACCAACCATCAACCAAATATCAGACCCAAAACGGAATATATCGACGGCTTTTAGACCCAACTTCAGCATCATACAGCCGAATCAGCCCCTCTTTGATCGTATCCCGGATAATGCCGGAAGCTTGCGACCTGTTCTGCTCCTCAATCCCAAAGCGTTTGCGAATTGAAGGATTGTTCATCGGTTCGCGATGAATATATTTAAGGCAGCAATGCAGATAACAGGCACGGACTCTGTCCTCTTTATCCATCTCATTCAGAGATTTATGAGCAAAAAGAACTGCGCGGGTGTGTCTTTCCATATGCTCGAATAGAGGGGCCGGCAACTGGTACAGCTCTGTTTGACTCACCACCTTTTCAATACCACTACCGCGTTCTTCACAAATGCCAATCCTGCGCATAAATGAAGCCAAGCTTTCATTTCGACTTTGTGGAGGCGAACCTAAAAACCGCCGGGTATCCACCAGAGGCGTACCGGGGTTGGTGATTTCCATACGTTGATCAAACATCTCAACCATTGGCCCCGTGCCCGTGAGATTAAAATCCTGATGAATGATCATGTTCGCGACCAGCTCCCGGACCGCCAGTTCAGGGTACATCGGCACTTCCTGACGAAAGGCTTCGCCAATCTGCTCATTCGAAGGCAGCTGGGTTTTGATATAATCAATAAGACCTTCAAAACCAACGGCATAACCCTTGGAGCCTTCGAGTTCACGGATAGTTTCCGTCCGGTTGTTGCCTCGATATAATATCAAGCGCACCGCTTTGCGGCCAAGGCGTCTGAAATCCTGTAACCGTCTGGCAAAGAGTACTGCGCCAAGATTCGTAATATGCCACTGACCGCTGTCACTTGGTTCAATAAGCCGGTCAGATTCAAGTGCGTTCAGAATACCTTCCCGCCCTTCCGGCAATGCCAGATCTATTAAATCAAAATAGGCCGGATAATCCAGTAGCTTCAACACCTGTTCCGCGCTCACATTTTCCGCTGCTATATTTTGCTCAAAAGGTGTTTTATCGAAGACGCGCCACAGTTCCCGCTCTTTCTCGGCAAACTCACGCAATTTTTTCTTGTAGGAACCAACACGAATATATTCTGTGCCATCAAATTGCACCGGTGCATGGCTGGCCGCCTGAATCTCCAGTATAACCACGGGTAACTCATTGACAGCAGTAAACTCAAAAAAGCGAAAATGAATTTTAGGGCTCGTCTTTTGCAACAGCCAGCTTTCCAGCTCTTGCTGCCGATGCCGTGAAGTAGAGGGTTTGAATGTTGTACCATGCACCGCATGGGATTCATTTTCGACACCCCAAACCATGTAGGCCGACTTTTTACCCAGCAGGGCGGCGGCATTTGCAAGCGCAGAAATATATTCCCCAATCATCTGTGGATCATCGTTATTGTATTTGAATTCCACCCACTCGGTTTCATGCGGGAATTTGAGCAGTTCCTTTAACAACGACAGTAAATATTCATGCGAACGCTCAAACGTCATGTGACCTGTCTCCTGTTATCTTGATTTTACCGGTGATGGCATGTTCAGAAAGGCAATAGTTTCCTGCTCCAAGGAAGTCAATCAATTGGCACTTATATTCGAGTCGATTGGATTCTGTTTTCATGCTGCCTCTTTGCCAATCATCTCTTTTGGTCGCAAACGACAATCACTATATTGGAGCCCTGACAACAGACTTCCCAAAACTTATTCTGCTTTAGCTTTCCATTTAGACCGAACTTATTTTCATAAAAACAATATAACCAATTGATTATATGCCGTAAATAGGAGCATTATATGTATAGGAAGCAACCTATTGCAACCATGAGGAGGATTCAGGGACGGATATAATTTTGATGATACTCGTAAATGGCCTTTTTACGAAGGCATCAGCAATAGGCCGTGATCAACGGGTAGTGGAAACGCAGGCCGGCGGATTTCGGTTTGATTCGGCATGCTGCCGCCGATGAGAGCGTGCGGTTGCCATATTTCCGGTTGATCGCATTCACGCTCTGCATCAGCGCAGTCTGGCGCGTATCCTGCTGCATCAGGCCGAACAGATCGGTAGTAGCGCTCTGCTCGCGGCTGATCCGCTTGGCAACCACGCCGCAGCCGCGATATTTCACGCCGTCGCGGTAGAGCCGGACAAGCCCCTGTTTCACCGCATCCATCACCCGTTTCAGGCTGTTGGTCGGCACTTCTAACGGCATCTGAAGCCCGCATCGTTCAAACGAGGCCAGCGTCAGGAACAGGAATATACTTTTCGTCAGCAGATGTTTGGCCACCAGCTCGGAGACTAAACGCATGACATGATAACTCAGATACGCCATCACGATCTGTCGATCCTGCGTCACCTGCCCCATCGAAGCGGTGCGCGCCACACTCTTCGGCAGTTCCGGCTTCAGCGCCAGCGGCCACACCACACGCCCCGACAACTCATATTTCAGTTGCAGACCGGAGCGCCCCATCAACCGGTTCATCAGGGCATCATCCAGCCGGGCGAACTGCAGCGCCGTGTGGATATTGAACTTGTGCAGCAATGCACCTCTGTTGCGACCGACACCGGGAATATCGGTCACCGCAATATCGGCCAGAAATGCGTCAATCCGCTTGCCCGGCACGATACGGCTGCCGTTTGGCTTGCAGGATTCCGAGGCCATCTTGGCCAGCGTGCGCGTATTGGCAATGCCGACGGAAACGGTGATCCCCGTCTGCTGCCAAATCCGCTGACGGATATCGTCAGCCAACTGGACAAATGATTTACGCCACAGGCTGCGAATGCCATTCATATCCATAAATCCCTCATCAATCGAGTAGATTTCGATGTCGGGCGTGCAACTGTGCAGGATAGCAAACACCTTGTCGGACATCTGGCCGTAATAACGGAAATCGGAGGCCAGAAAGACCGCTTGCGGTGCCAGCTTGCGCGCCTCCCATACCGGCATGCCGGTGGTGATCCCCAACGCTTTGGCATCATAACTCTTGGCCACTACAATGGCGCTCTGACTGGACAGCACGCACACCGGCCGCCCCTTCAGTTCGGGATGGCGTGCCGTTTCACAAGAAGCATAAAACGCATCGCAATCCACATGCGCCACGGCGTTGCTCCAGTCAGTGAACATGGATGACTTCTGGCGAATTCATCAAAGCGCCCATGCATGGGCGCAAAAAGCAATGATTTGTAAGGAACGTAAGCGTCGCGCTCAATTGATCACTTCAACTATTTTCCATAGCTCTTGCGGATCGTAAACAGGTAACCTCGTATTTTTATAATCTTTCGTATTTCTGGTCACGATGCAGTCTATAGCCTGGCACTCCCCGGAATAATATTGGACTGCATCTTCAAAATCTGTAAATGTTGAATTCATGGATAGTTCCAGCACCATTGCATTGACCTCAGCAACTTCAAAAAGTGCTAATAATTTTCGTATTTCAATTTTGGCTTGTTTTCTGCTGACCGCCTTCGATATGAGGTAGTCTAACGTAGTAATCGTGGTGGCACATAGATAACCATCAATTTTTTTGCTTTCAACCAAACCTACAAGATTTGCTGAAGTCTCAACAAATTTTTTCCGGTTCAATAGCACATCAAGAATGACATTCGTATCAAACAAGACTTTCAAAGAAATTTTTCCTCTAAGTGCCTTTTATAATCACTCACATCTATATCATGATGGCCATCCAGCACCCCAATCAACGACCTGGTCATTGGCGGCGTATCAACCTTTGCCACCTCTTTTGTCAATACCTGGAAGTAACTGGATACAACTTGAGAAAGAGACTTACCATGTTGCTTCGCATAGGTTTTAGCTTGTTGAATAAGCAAGTCATCCAGTCTAAGTGTCAATTTAGTCTGCATTCAAATCTCCTGACGTGCATTTTTAGTCATAATTATACGTCTAAATAGAGGTTCGTCAAGTTTCAGCCAGGCGCACGTTAATCTGGCCGCGCACCGGGTCGGTGGAATCAATGACCACATCCAGTTTATCACCCAGGTGATAGGCGCGACCACCTTTGCGGGCTGCCAGTGAGTGGCCCCTTTCATCCAGTACAAATGCACCGGATAGCGCATCCACATCCAGCGATCCTTCCGCCATGCTAGGCTCGATCTCGAAGAAAATACGTCGCTTGGTCAGGCCGGAAATACGCGCCGGCATCGTCTTGCCGACATCCTTGCTGTGGAACAGCGCCGCCAGCATGGCCTGCGTATCCCATTCGGCGCGCTGCTGTTTGCGCTCCTGCGTAGAGGTCTGCACGCCGATTTCGGCCAGTGTGTTTTCAGGCTGCATCTTGTTCGGATCCTTGCCCTGAATCAGCGCCTTCAAACGGCGGTGCACAATCAGATCGGCATAGCGCCGGATCGGACTGGTGAAATGGGCATAGGTTTCATACGCCAGCCCGAAATGACCGGCATTAACCGGCGTATATTGCGCCCGCTGCATCGAGCGTAGCACCAGCCTGTGCAACACATGTGCAAACGGCTTGCCTTCAGACTGCTCCAGCACCCGCTGCACATCGCCCGGCCTGACATGCGCATCCTTATCTTTGGCTTTGGCCTTGGGTAATTTGACAAACATGCCGAAAGGAGCGAGAAACTCATTCAGCGTTTCAATCGCTTCGCGTTCCGGCGGCGCATGCACACGATAAAGCAAGGCGCATTCACGCTGCTGCATGAACTCGGCTACGGCGGTATTGGCGGCCAGCATCATCTCTTCGATCAGCCGATGGGCGATATTGCGCGGCGATTCGCAGATATCGATCACCGTGTCATTCTCCAGCCGGGCACGGGTCTCGGGCATGTCGAGATCAAGCGCGCCGCGTCGGGCGCGCCTGATCTCCAGCTTGCGGAACAGGCGTGTGGCATCATCAAGCATCGCGCGCGCCACCGCACTGTCGATAGCTGACGCATCGCCATCTTCCAGATACGCCGCCACCTGTGTATAGGTCAGCCGCGCCTGCGAATGGATCACCGCGTCATAAACATGAATGGAGCGGCGCGTACCGTTGGCGTCAAAGCGCATACGTACCGTCATGGCCAGCCGATCCACCTTTGGATTGAGCGAGCACAGACCATTGGAAAGCTTTTCGGGCAACATCGGAATCACCCTGTCCGGGAAATAAAACGAATTGGAGCGACTTAAAGCCTCCTGGTCGAGCGCCGATTTCGGCGTCACATAATGCGCCACATCGGCAATCGCCACCCAGGTTTCAAAGCCCTCGCCGCGCGGTTTCACGCAGATCGCATCATCAAAATCTCGGGCGTCTTCACCATCAATAGTGACAAACGGCAGGTGACGCAAATCCTTGCGCCCTTCAATATCGCTTTTCGCCACCGTATCGGCAAAACGCTTAGCCTGTTCGATCACGGCGTCGGGAAATGACTCATCCAGTTGCTGTTCAGCAATAATCAGATCAATCAGGCGCGACGGTGACAGATCATCACCAAGCACTTCAAGCACCTTGCCGCGCAGATGCCCCGGCCCGCGTTTGATATCAATCCGCACCCAATCGCCGTGATGCGCGCCGCCGGCATCATCGCGTTTGATCAGGATGGTCTGCGGAATCTTGCGCGAGCGCGGCTGCACAATGCCGACACCCTCCTGAATCAGGAATTGCCCGACCATGACCGTCGGCGCATGTTCGACAATACGCACCACCTCGGCGGATTCACGCCCGCGCCTGCGCACAGGCCGTACTTCCACCGTATCACCGTGCATCACATTTTGCATTTCTTCATGCGGCAGGAAAAAGCCTTTTTCGACCCCCTCGACATCGACAAAACCGAATCCATCGGGATGCGCAGAAACGACGCCGGTATACAATCGCTGATCCACCCGCGCCCTGCCACGCTGCGCTGGCCCTCTGTCCGAACGCCCGCGAGCAGTACGATGGCCTTGATTATCACCCGTCCCGGCCTTCCTTTTCACCGAATCCCAGGGACTTTTCCTGCTAGCGGAATCCTTGTCCCCGGATTCACGCGCCTCGCTTTTCCAGGGCGATTTTCCCTGTTTGTCTGTAGGATGTTGCTTCCTGCTATTCTTTCTTGACACCATGTGCCCCCAACATAAGATTGCGCGCCTCCCAAGAGGCCCTGTGCGGAACTCTAGGGAGATTCTGATCAATTGCATCCCGCAGATGATCAGCACATAAGCCGAGGTGGCGGAATTGGTAGACGCGCTAGCTTCAGGTGCTAGTTTCCCTCCGGAAGTGCTGGTTCGACTCCAGTCCTCGGTACCAACAGAGCGTCCAGAGACGTCATATAAGAGCCAGTAATCGCTGTGATTGCTGGCTTTTTTATTGACCCGGTGTCCATCCTGTCCTATATTGTCCGAAGAAATACCGTCAAATTGACGGTACTTTTGACGGTACTTTTTCTATTCTGTTATCCTTCCTCTAAAAAGTACCGTCACAGGATGGTGGTAATATGGCGTTATCTGATGTAAAAATAAAGGCAGCCAAGGTGCCGGAAGGAAAAAAGCGAACCAAATTGTCAGATAGTGGTGGGCTATATTTACTTGTAACCACATCGGGTAAATATTGGCGACTGGATTATCGCTTTGGCAACAAACGTAAAACCATGGCTTTGGGAACCTATCCACGAGTTCTCCAGCTGCGCTGGAGAACGGCCGACTTAACCGAAACTTGAAGATTTGTTCACCCGCTCCGCTGGAGAACAAATCGTTCAAGCGGAAATCCTTTCAGGACTTCCGCCCCTTCGTCTCACCAAAAAGCAGATGATATGTATCATCTACTTTTTGGCTCAAGGCGGGGTTCCGCTTAACTCGGCCGTTAGCTTGAAAGAGGCACGGGGAAAACGCGAAGTGGCCAAACAGTTACTGGATCAAAACATCGACCCCAGCCAACGTAAACAAGCTGACAGACGTAAGGCGATAGCCAAATCGAATGCAGCCACATTCAAAGGGGTGGCAGATGAATGGATGGCAAAGAAGTCTGCTCAGTGGGTCAAGACGACTATCGACAATACCCAAGCCAAACTGGATAAGCATATCCTGCCATGGATTGGTTCACGCCCCATTGCAGACATTGAAGCCTCCGACATATTGTCGCTTGTGCAACGCGTGGAAGAGCGCGGAACGATTGAAACCGCCCACCGGCTCAAGATGCTATGCAGCAGGATATTTCGCTATGGCATCGCTACCGGCAAGGTGAAATATGATCCCACTATTGGTCTGCATGACGCATTGGTACCACTCAACGTCAAACATCGCGCTACAATTACAGAACCAAAAGCCGTTGGTGCATTACTGCGAGCCATACATGCATTTGAGGGCACATTTGTTGTGCAGTGTGCTATGCGAATCACCCCTTATGTATTTGTACGTCCAGGCGAGTTACGCCATGCTGAATGGTCCGAGATTGATTTCGATACGGCTGAATGGCGGATACCTGCCGAGAAGATGAAAATGCGGGTGATGCATATCGTACCTCTTGCCAGACAGGCGCTTTCAATCCTGAAAGAGTTGCAACCATTGACTGGATCAGGGCGCTATGTGTTTCCTTCGATCCGCAATGCATCCTGCCCAATGAGTGAAAACACAATCAACGCATCTCTGCGCCGGATTGGCTACAGCAAGGAAGAAATCTGCGCCCACGGTTTCCGTGCGATGGCATCCACCATGTTGCATGAACAGAGCTGGAATACGGATGTGATTGAGCGCCAACTTGCTCACAAAGAGGGCAACGCCATCAAAGACGCATACAACCACGCCAGACATCTGCCGGAACGCAAAAAAATGATGCAACACTGGGCTGATTATCTGGATGCGTTACGCCAGGGCGCTAATGTCATACCGTTACACAGTCACCGGCAGGCGTAGCGTCACATTGTCGCGTTATCCAATCATCCCTTTCCCTATCCTACAAAAACATTCTTGTTTGTTTTTGTCTCATATGAGCAAGATGTTTTTGTCACACTTTAGACAAAAACATCCATCACACTCAATGGAAACATTCAAGGTGCATAATCGACATTCACCTGTCGCCAGACTCTTCTATTCTGCGACCCCAGAGCAGTTCACAATCCCGGCTCTCCGGCATGTCTGCATCAAAGACGCTGCTTTTCAGATTGGGTGACAGAACATTTTGAATCGCTTCGGTTGCCGTTGGCATTGTTTCGTTTATCAGAATTCATTTTATCCAGATTCAATTGTTTCCATTTCACAGCGGGGAGTAGCTCGATACCACTTAACCCCAAAAGCTCCCAATTCGGCTTTCCTTCTTTAAATGAAACAAGAAACAGTTTTTCATCTTCTGTCATATCCTGGGCAAGCTGTGCAATGAGATCCTTCCGGGTTGCTTCTAAAGATTCCAGAGATACATCTTCTCTGGTGTCATACCGATAAATTCACTTTGATAGATACTTGAAATATCCAGTAGGTGAGGCGCAATCAATTCAGCAATAGGTCGCGGATGGCTAATCATATACACCAAAACCGCTTTTCGAACTTCCTCTGTGATTCCCTCATTTTCCAGCAATAATTTCACATCAAACAGGTCACGAGGATGTTGCCGATCCAGTGCAGCACATATTTTACCACCATATAAGTCTGCTAAAGAAACCAAGGCTCCGGAGACATAACCAAATTCATCTTCAACCTTTTCGCCTACTTCACGAATTTCCGGCTTGAATACAGTTCCACGCAAGACTGGTGACAACTCAATTTTAATATGCACATCACGTTTACTTACAGCCAGACGTAGAGCATCCGCTTTATCATCAAAGGATTTATGGATAGAGAGACCAGGGATTATTTTGAGTAGATTATCATGGACATGTGATAAGGCCTGTCTGATATGATTTAAAGCTGTCTTCCTGTCTTCACTCGGAAGGTAGACCAAATCAATATCCACCGACAAGCGTGGCAATTCACGAACAAACAGATTGATTGCTGTACCGCCCTTGAGAGCAAAACATGACTCTTGAAAGACTACAGGCAAAACCTGTACAAGTAGTTGAACCTGCTGACCATATATACTTTGCTTATCCACCGGCATTCTCTCTATAAAACTCTTGAGGTACGGTGATACCATAACGGCGATCTAACTTGCCTGCCTTTGCGATCACACGCTTACCAGAGCCCAGATCATAATCATTCACATCAAGTCGGCGGCACCATGGGTAATCAAACCTATCAGCCAGCCAAAAAAACAGACGTTTCACCTTCACGCTATGACAACTATTTAACAATAGAACCAGTTTTTTAGGCGACAGCTGAGTTAGTCCCTGTATGAGTTGTTCTGCATGTTCAAAGCTTATCTCATTCGGTAGCAGTGCTAATATCTCGAACACCGCCTGTTCGGAAGCCGATACAGATATCATCATATATTCCTGCCATATTTGTTCATTTATCATCGGATTTTCAGGCCATCCGTTTACCCATAAACGGGCAGTACGATGCCAATGCAGTTCAGCATCATCTATTTGATTGAATACACTTTTTAACCATGCAGGGCATGGAGATGGACTATAAAGATGTACTTTGCGTTTTGTACTTAAAGACAAGTATTGTGCAAAACCCTGTAGCTCAAGTGCTGTAAGACCACCAACAGTGACAGGAGCATTTATCATGTTGGGTAGAGGAGATACGACACCCTGCCAGCTTAACCTGGACTCCTGACGCATATAGATGCCTTTTACTATTTTCTCCAAAGCACCACTTTTCAGGTGGTTATCTATACTATGTGAAGTAAAGCCTTGCTTTAATAACATACTCCGTGAAGTGATCATACCAAGAGACAAGTGGGAAGATAGTTTCGCTTTTTGTTGTCTCATTTACACCTTCTTGGTTTGCATATATAGCGTATAACGGCGTTTATCGCCGACTATTCGCGATAATATAAACTCCCCTTCATAAAATATCAAAATCCAAGCAACTCAATCATACTTTTACATCAGTGGGGTTAATGACATCGGTGACATCACAGACATCCCATAGCCCCTGACATATGTGCATCAGTGACATCACAGACATCGCATAGTCCCTGACATATGTGCATCAGTGACATCACAGACATCCCATAGCCACTGACAATACGGCTCTATTCCGAATTACTTAAAAAAGTCATGTCATTTCCGAAGTTTTTATCGGGAATCCATAGGTTAAATGGATTCCCGATAAAGGCAGTCGAGGGAGAAGGTGATTGAAGGAAATGCCTG
>JALUWF010000035.1 GCA_027019785.1 Mariprofundus sp.
GAGTCGGCAATGCCTGTAGCCAGAATCAGAATGGGCAACAGGGTGGTTACGGTGTACACAGGAATACCGGCAGCGGCCATGGTGCCCAGCATCCACAGCTCAGACAGCACCACCACAGCCAGAGGAATCAGCACACCGCGTATATTGCGGAACGATAAAAACAGCAGTAGCGCCAGCAGCGCCAGAATCATCGGCTGCATCTGCTGCATATCCTGCGGCATGTAAACGCCGAATACGCCTTCAATAATCGGGCGACCGGTAAACAGGATTTTTTCAGGCCCGCCACGCCCGTTGATCTCGGCCACCTTCTTCTGAATCAGCCGATAAATCTTGTCATAATGACCAATATAGGCGGGGCTGGGACGCACGACGATCAATGTGCCCTTGCCATCTTTGCTGACAATGGAGCCCATATAGATACCATTATCGATCAGTCGCTGGCGCAAATGGGCAATAGCTGGCGCAGTTGCGGGCGGTGTTGGCATGAAATGCTCGACTTCCATGCCGTCTGCCGTGCCTCGCATATCCTTGATGGTGGATAAACTCATCAGATCTGAAAGCGACAGCGTGCGAAACTCCTTGCGCATCTGCAGCCAGTTGGTGAGTTCATGAATCAGTTTCAGCGTATGCGGGTTATAAATCCCATCCGGATTTTTGTCATTTGAAATACCGATCACCACCATATCGGCAGAAGAAAATATTTTCTCCAGCTTCTTCTTGTTGGCGTAGGCATCCATACTATGGGGCAACATCTTCTCGACACTGGTTTCCATCTTGATCTTCGGCAGTTGCGATACGAAGCCTGCCGTAGCAATCGCCAGCACCACCAGCACCAGCCAGGCACGATGCACAATGAATGAGAAAATCTGTTGTGTAGAAACGGATTGCATGGTTTTTTATCCTTTATGGGGTGGGGTGAAAAATACAGTCAAAACCTTTTCACCGCGAAGAGCGCAAAGGTACGCAAAGGAAAAACATGATACTGTACGATATTAACTGCCTTTGACTTTCTTTGCGTACCTTTGCGCTCTTTGCGGTAAATGGTTATAGATTTTGATTTACTTCCGATAACCGCGTTTGAGCATACGTTCAGAGAATTTCCGATCCGACAAACCGGTGTTATACTGTTGATCCGAGAATTCAATTTCAGTTTTATGACCGGTCTGAATATTTTCCATCAACACCTTTGTCGCTGTCCAGATACCCTGAACCTGCTTCACTTCAATAGCATGGAAATGCTTCAACTCCTGAGCTTTGCGATCCCAGTAGTCGATGCGAATAGCCAGATCAATATCCTTGCGAATATAATTCACGGTTTTTGAATAGCCCAGATTTGCTTTCAAATCTTCGGTTTTCGGCACGCCCTGCACCACCCAGCAATCATGTCCATCGATCATCTCGGAGCCGGTCAACGTCCAGTTATAATCTCCCAACTCCGGCGTCTGTTTGATATCTTCAAAGGTGAAATCGGTACCCATAAAATAGTCGCCGCGATCCGACGCTGAAATCCGGCGCACCTTCTTCAACGCCGGCAGATAGAGCCACTGATCATCATCACGTGCCGTACCATCATAGTCATAAGTGAGTAACGCTGTATCCCGGATATTGGCCGGCTTGAGAAAATAGGAGATTGATTTGCTGTCTTTGCCGTAATCCTTGCGAAAGGCAATCATATGGCGTTCACGCAGCCCGCCACGCCTGTCGATCAGCTTCTGGTATATGGTCTGGATCAAATCATCGCCGTCATTACGCTCATCCACCTGCTGCATAATCTGTGCTCCGGCCAGCTCGGCGCCATAAGATAGTAGCGAGCCCGCGCCGGTAACAATCGGCAGCATCAATACAAGCAGTGCAATTTTACGCATTTTCATTTTCACCTCAGCAAGTTCAAAACCGATTTTACCGCAAAGTACGCAAAGGTGCGCAAAGGATAAACACAAGATTATTTTAGTAAGCAGATCACGTCATACATTGCATTTTCAAACCGTGCTCAAGCAGATTAAGCAGACTGTTCAATTCGTCTTCCAGTTGCGCCAGCGGCGCAGCAAAAAACGACCAAATGCTTACGCAACTGGTCGTTTTGCGACGGCCGCTGAATCAGTGTATCTGTTTTTTGGCCTGTTTAAGTTTTTCTGCGGCTTGCGCCTTGCGCCCTGCGGAATAGACCGGACGATTGGCCACGGCTGGCAGATCAATCACCTTTTGCAAATAGGGTACGGCTTTCTTGTACTCCTTCTGCTCCATCCAGTAATCGCCCATAAAGTAGTTGGCATCCATATCATCCGGCGCAACTGCAATAGCCTTTTTCAGGTATTCAAGCGCCTTATCATCATCGCCAAAACCGATAAAGCCGCCCGGCACCATGTAATAGAAGCTACCCAGCGTAGTATAAACCGAGCCGTGCATGGCATTGGCATCAATCTTTTTGGCGGCCAGCAACAGATCACGCCCCTGCTTCATCTGCGGCATGGCATTGAACATTGAACTCACGCCGCCCATGGCGCCGGCATAGCCGGCCCGGATAATGGCTTCCCAGATTTTCGGTTCAGCGCGATCCGGATATTTAGCGCTCAGTGCCGCCGCCTTATCCACCAGCGCCTTAAAACTCGCCTCTTTCTGATCATCGCCCGTCTTGTAATTGGCCTGCGCCCATTCATGCTGCAAACTCAATATGGTATCCTCAACTTCTCCGGCCCAGGCCGATGTCGCCATCAAACCACTGGCGATAAACAATGCCATCATCCATTTTACTATCTTCATATTTTCTCTCTCCTTTTATAAAAAATAAAAATCTTTTCTCGCCAAGGCGCAAAGACGCCAAGTAAAATCAAAGGCATGTGCGATAACATCCAAAACCAATGATAGTTTTGCTATGCATGATTGTTTTGCATTCCTTTGCGCTCTTTGCACCTTTGCGTGAAATGCTTTTTACTATGCCTCGTTTTTTGCAAACTTGCGGGCGATACGATTCTGGGCAGCCAACGCTTTATCGACAAGGCGCGGAAACATCACGTTGATACGCACAAATAACGCTTCCGGAAAACCGAAATAGATATCTTTGCGATCACTGTTGATGGCCGCAATAATTTTTCTAACCACATCCTCCGGCGCATCCATATTCATCTTGGTGGCTTCGCCCATCTTCATGATTACATCGGAATTCATCGGCGTTTTCACTGCACGCGGCGCGATATAGGTCACCTTGATCTTGGTATCGGCCAATTCCCGACGCAGCGCTTCCGAAAAACCGCGCAGTCCGAACTTGGTGGCCGAATATGTTGTAAAATAGGCAAAACCAATCGAGCCAAAGATGGAACCGACATTGACAATGCGTCCTGAATTTTGCGCCAGCATGGATGGCAGAATCGCCCGCGCCAACCACATCGGTGCCAGCAGATTGACCCGCATCATCAGTTCTACTTTATCCGGATTCTCATCTTCATAAGCAGTAAAGCTGCTGATGCCGGCCAGATTGATAAGCAGATCAATACCACCCAGCACCTCCTGGCATGCCTCGGCAGCTTTGCGGCAGCCTTCTGCTGAAGAGAGGTCGCCAGCCACAGGATACGAGCCCTCCAGCCCCCCCGACACCTCATTCAATGCTTTGGCATTGGCATCCACCAATGCCAGTATGGCGCCCTTTTTCTTCAACTCAGCCGCAAGAATTCTGCCCATGCCACCGGCTGCACCGGTCAGAACCACTCGCTTGTTTCTGATTTCCATGCTGTTATTCCTCCAGCCGAATCAACGGCAAACTGCGGAAAATATCGCCGTACAGTTTATAGAACATTTTAGCGCCATGCACAACCGCCTGTTTGTCCGCGTCTTCATCCAGTCTGTTCATCAAACC
>JALUWF010000036.1 GCA_027019785.1 Mariprofundus sp.
TTGTGTGTGATGGCTTTGCCGCTATCGATTTCTTTTGCAGTTTCTCTGGCTGATGCAAAGAAGTCCGAAAGTGTGCCTGCTTTGATTTCAATACTCATTGGATATACTCCTTAATCTCCTGCTCAAATCGGTTCACTAAATCTTCATAGCTGATGAAATCATCAACAACTTTCAGATATCGAATTCGTTTTCTTTGGCCCATGATGATGAATTATAGCAGATAAATAAATATTTATAAAGCTGTGCTGTAAAATTGCTGTAAAACATAAAGAAAAAGGTGTTTCAGCCGAATTCCTGGATCAACCCAAGCCTGGATAAATGGCACAACTAAAATTCCCTTGTGCTTCAACGATTTTGCCCCTACTAGGGATAAGAATGGTTTTCACTTGGCGTTCTTTGCGTCTTGGCGAGAGGCAGCTTTGAAGGGTTAAAAGACTACATCTCGCAAAGCCGCAAAGAAAGTCAAAATCTCTATCAAATTTAAAGCGCTCATATTAAAGCATGATGTTTCTTGCATGGTTTTACTTTGCGTACCTTTGCGTCCTTGGTGATGTACAGGATGCACAAATGCCGCAAGCGCATGGATGCGCAGGCGCGGCCGGTTAAAATGTTTTTTGACTGTCTCACATAGAATCACCGTGGCAAAATGTACAAGAAATAAAATTACAAAATCAAAAAATTCTCACCACAGAGGACACAGAGGCCGTTCCTGCGCATCCATGCGCCCACGGCATTTGTATATCCTATACGTCAAGCACAGAGGAAAAGCAGAGAAAGGCAGAGGAAAAGATGAATAGGGTTTTCCTTGGCGTTCTTTGCGTCTTGGCGAGAGGTAGCTTTGAAGGGTTTAAAGACTTGATCTCTCGCAAAGCCGCAAAGAACGCAAAGAAGAAAGTCAAAATCTCTTTCAAATTGAAAACGCTCATATTAAAGTATGATGTTTCTTGCATGGTTTTACTTTGCGTACCTTTGCGTCCTTGGTGATGTGCAGGATGCACAAATGCCGCAAGCGCATGGACGCGCAGGCGCGGCCGGTTAAAATGTTTTTGACTATCTCACATAGAATCACCGTGGCAAAATGTACAAGAAATAAAATTACAAAATCAAAAGATTCTGGTTTTCCTGTTTGGTTCCGGCTATGCCGGGTGATCTATTGAGAGGCTGATAATCAGGCGCGTTCCATGAATTCGCCGGTTTCGGTGTTGACGCGGACTTTGGTGCCGGATTCCAGATAGGGGGGCACCATGATAGATGCGCCGGTCTCCAGTTTGCCCGGTTTGTAGGAGCCGGTCGCGGTTTGCCCCTTGATGGTGGCATCGCACTCTACCACCGTCAGATCCACCGACTGCGGCAGTTTGATGTTCAGTGGCCGCTCTTCATGAAATTCTACCGTCACCATACTTTCCGGCAGCATATACGGGAGTACATTCTCCAGCATCTCGGCGCTGAGCGTGATCTGATCGTAGGTTTCCATATCCATAAAATGAAAGTCCTGACCATCAGCATAGAGGTATTGCATATCGCGCTGCGATAGCACAATACGATCAACCTTTTCGGTGGAATTGAAACGTTTATTGGTTTTGGTGCCGGTTTCGATATTGCGCATTTCCAGCTGCATGCAGGCCACGCCTTTGCCCGGTGTCACATGCTGGGTTTTCATGACGCGCCAGAGGCCGTTATTCCATTCCAGAATATTTCCGACACGGACCGATACGACATTGATGAGCATGATAAAAACCTCTGATTTAATTGTATCCCTAAACAGTTGCAGGAGCGCGAACATAGCCATTTGAATCATTTACGGCAACAATTGGCGCATGCCAACGCTTCAGGAATCCATGGATGCCTTCATCCGCCATTACGACTGCCGGCAGGACGGAGGACGCCTGCCTGTGGAACAGTGTATGCAAGCGCTGACGCTCTACCTGATTCACTACTCCGATCTGTTTAATGATCAGGAGTTTCCGGATGAAGGTGAATATGCCGATTGGGAAGAAAATCTCGAAGCGCATATGAATGATCTGCTGCAAGGAGATATCGAGCCAGCCGGCGATCTCGGGCAGCTGCAGCTTGCCGCTCTGGATCCGGAGCACCTGCGTGATTTTCTGGGCTGGTTTCTATTGCGTGAATCGGGCGATGGCGAATGCATCAGGTTGTATGGCGAGAGTCTGAAGGCGTGGATTGGCTATGTGACTGATCGGGGTTGGTGGAATAAGGCTAAATCGCTCGATTTTTCAGACATGGTGGATGACGTGGCGCAGGCGGCGGTACGCGTGGCGCGTTTATCGCAGGTGTTATTCCATTTTGTGCGTTCCGGCACAGGCGTGCCGCCGCGTTTGCGAGGTTTGCGTTTCAGTCGTTTTGTCGAAGGTCATGGACGGGTATCCGGTGTCGCTGATGGCGGGCTCTATTTTAGCTTCGATAACCGGGGAGAGATGGTGGGGCCTGTTTTGTTGCCCCGGCCTATTGTGGAGATGGTTGAAACAGGCGATGTATTTGATGTTGAGATGGGGCTCAGAGGCGATAGCTGGGTGATGGTGGATATCGGCCCGGTCTATCCCGGCTGCGTCTATGTGGAGGTAGAAGAATACCAAGGCTTCGAGAAGATATCGTAATTTTTATTGTAGTAAAGCAAACCTGGCCACGAATGACACGAATGAACACGAATTGAAAGGCAACATGCGGAGGGTGGGTTGAAGGTTTTAATCAGTGTTCATTCGTGGAATCAGTGGCTAAGGTTTTTAGTCTCTTACGAAAAATATCTTGTGCAAAATGTACAAGATATAAAAATCATAAAATCAAAAGATTCTCACCACAGAGGACACAGAGAGCACAGAGGAAAAGCAGAGAAAACAAAGCATAAAGATTTTGACCTCCTCTGTGCTCTCTGTGTCCTCTGTGGTTCAAGATTTTTCTGCCTGGTTCCGGCTATGCAGGGTTAGGTTTTCCTCGTTGGTTTGACTATCCTGGTGTAAGCCGGATTAGGCGGGCTGGGCTGTGATAATGATCTCTATGCGACGATACCAGGGATTCTGCTGGGCTACTTTGCTGGCCGGCAGAAAAATCGGTCTGCCCTTGCCTTTGGCACTGATGGCCGGGTCTCCAACGCCCTGCTGCCGGAGATAATTTGCCACAGTGCGCGCCCGCTGCTCGGATAGAGCCCTGTTGGCCTTGACGGATGAGGCATCATTGGCATAAGCCACAACGGCAACTGTGGAATGGCCATGTTTCTGAACTATCCTGGCTACATCATTCAACACCTGTCGTCCCTGTTTGCTCAATTCGGCAGAACCGACAGGGAATTCGGCGCCACGTTCCATGCTGATCTTCAGCACATCCGGACGCACCCGCCGGACATAAACATCGCCATTTTTACTGCTTTTGGAGAGGCGGATTTCCTTCTCCTGCTGATTCATATGTTCAACGATCAGGTTGCCCGCCACATAGCCGGCGGCAGCGCCGGCCAACGCACCGGCTGCGGCAAAGCCTGATGTCTCGCCGCCACTTGCAGCTGCAGCGCCTGCACCTGCGCCAATGCCTGCGCCGATCACCATCATCACTGCGATAATTTGCCTATCTTCCTTGCTCAGAGGCTTATGGTTCGGCGCACAGGAGGCGACCAGCATGAGCAGCAGGCACAAAACCGAACAGGCGCGCAACATCTTCATCTTCATGTATTTTGGTCGAACGTATCTCGATTTCTTTACGTTAAAGTTAAATACTCAAACCCGCATAGCCGGAACCAAACAGGAAAACCCTGAAAATCCTAGCCACTGATTTCACGAATTAACACTGATTATAAAACCTGCAAATTGCCTTTTAATTCGTGTCCATTCGTGTCATTCGT
>JALUWF010000037.1 GCA_027019785.1 Mariprofundus sp.
GCTGCTGTTTGGACAGCATTGTCCACTCCTGCATCTGCTGCGTTGTTTAACAATACAACAGCCACAACTGCTCCAACAGTTGCATCTGATAGTGCTGCTGGTTATGCTGCTGGTTCTATGTGGATTGACACTGTTGCTGGTAATTCATATATTTGTATTTCTGCTGCAGCTGGTGCTGCTGTATGGGTACAGACAAATGGTACTGCCGGTGCTCTCATTCATAATAACTATGCGGGTGCTGTTGCTCCATCTGCTGCAAACGCTTCACCAACATATTCTGTTGGTTCTGTGTGGATTGATCTGGTTGCTAATCGTTCGTATTTATGTGTGGATTCTACAACTGCTGCTGCTGTATGGGTAGAAACCTCTCCTGCTACATCACTCAATAATAACTACACTGCAACAGCTGCTCCAACGCAATTCGATTCTGCTCCAACATATTCTGTCGGTTCAGCGTGGGTCAATGTTTCTATTAATAAGTCGTATTTATGCGTTAATTCGACAGCTACAGCCGCGATTTGGGTAGAAACTTCTCCGGTTACAAAGACTAATGTATCATTGGTTAGTCCAGGTGTTAATGATTCTGTTGTTGCTGGGTATACAGTTGGTTCAATTTGGGTTAATACCGTTACCAATACGAGTTACATTTGTGTTGACAATACTGCATCCGCTCCTATTTGGAATTCTATTGATGCCACTGTTGCTCATAATTTCATGTCAACCGTTGATCCAACCTCAGCTAACGATAATACACAAGGCTATGCTGTTGGTTCGATGTGGGTGAATACTATTTCCAATCGTTTATTCATTTGTAGTTCGGCTGTAACCGCTACTGCTGCGTGGTCTACTCATTCTATCAAACATAACATGCTTGCTACATCTGCGCCATTGGCTACTAATGATGTATCTCAAGGTTATTACCCATCGTCGATGTGGAAATCAACCGTTGCCGGTGTTATTGATTTGTATGTATGTACCGATAACGCTGCTGCTGCAGCTGTATGGTTGAAACTTACCTCTGCTTCAGAAGCTACCAATAATCTGGCAGCTACGATTGCTCCTGCTATAGCAAACGATAATACACAGGGATATAGTGTATCATCTCATTGGTATAATGTCTCGACAAAGGATTTATATATTTGTACATCTGCTGCTACAGGTTCTGCTACATGGGTACTCGTAACAGATCAACGTGTAAACAACTTTGTTGCGACTATTAATCCAACAGCTACGAATGACTCGAGTTCATTCTACGAGATCGGTTCATTCTGGTATGTTGCATCCACTTCAACTTTGTTTGTATGTGCCGATGCTACGGCTGCAGCTGCAGTATGGATTGCTGTTTCATCTATACTTGATAATACCAGTGCAACAACTGCTCCAGCAGCTACGAATGATTCGACGCAGGGTTATAATGTTGGTTCTACTTGGATTGACACTGTCGCGAATGCTGTTTATATAAATGTCGATGCTACTGCTACTGCCGCTATCTGGCATCAGGTTGATGGCGTGTCATTATATAATCTAACCGCGACTGTTGCTCCGACGGTTTCGAATGATTCCTCTGCTGGTTATTCCATTAATTCATTATGGTTTAATACCGTTTTGAATGATCTATATGTATGTACTAGTGCTACTATTGGTGCTGCAACATGGGTTATTGTTTCTAACGAAATCAAGAATAACTTTGCTGCCACTATTGCACCTGTTGTTGGTAACGATAGTACTCAATCATATGAAGTTGGTTCAATGTGGATCGATACTGTTGCCAATAGAATTTACACTTGTGTAGATTCTACTGCTGGTGCAGCTATTTGGACAGAACAGAACCCACATGTCTTGTATAATCTGACAGCAACTGTTCCGCCAACTGTAAATGCTGATGCTACTGCTGGATATAGTATCAATAGCTTGTGGTACGATGCTGTTGGTTATGATTTATATGCATGTCTTGATAATACCGCTGGTGCAGCTGTATGGCATGCGATATCCAATGATAGATTGAGCAATTTCACTGCGACCGCTGCTCCATTAGCTACTAGTGATAGTAATTTGGGATACAGCACTGGTTCGATGTGGGTTGATATTACAAATCGTGAAGTATATATTTGTATCGATCCAACTGCAACTGCTGCAATTTGGAAACAGACCTCTCATGTGCTGAATAACTATGCCGGTAGTGGTACACCGACTATGGTCAGTGATGTTAATGCTGGATACTCCATTGGATCAATGTGGGTCGACATTTTACACAATGATGTTTATTTCTGTGTGGTTGCTACTGCTGGTGCTGCCATCTGGAATAAGATGACATCCATTTTGGATAAATTAAATGGTGCGGCTGCTCCTACTGCTGCTGATGATAGTAGTGTTGGTTATGAAATTGGTTCAGTGTGGATCGATGTTACAAATAACAATTCATACATTTGTGCGGACGCTACTTCTAATGCCGCGGTTTGGAAACAAACTTCGCCAGAGGTGTTGAATAATTACAGTGCTATACTCGATCCAACTACAGTTGCCGATTCTTCTAAAGGTTATTCTGTTGGATCTACATGGGTGAATACCTCAACTAACACGGTATATATTTGTTCGAATGCTACGGTTGGTGCTGCTGTTTGGAAAAATCCAACTGCAACATCTTCACCATCGTCTTCATTCGATGTTATCAATATAGCTGCAACTACTGCATCTGGTACAGCTATCACTGCTCCTACTGTTGCACTTGGTGCTGGGTCTGTGGCATTTAATGGTAATACAGTTGTCGTATTGTTGAATGGGTTTGAGCAGGTAAAAGGAACGGATGTCTCGTGGGTATCTACCACAACATTCTCACTATCAACAGCTGTGTATGTTGGTGATGTAATCACTGTTAAACCATAGATTGAGCGAACAACAACTAAGGAGAACGCATGTCTACTACACCAGTATCTTCATTTCAAGATAACTCAGCTCTTGATAATCTTATAGCAACTGCTTCTCCGACGGCATTTGATGATGTCTCTGCTGGTTATACTGTCGGCTCATTATGGGTCGACAGTACCAGTAACAATACATACGTGTGTGTATCTAATACAAAAGGTGCCGCTATATGGAAGAATCAGGTGGTGTCATCCGTCCCAAGTTTAGCTGTTGATCCAGCCACCCCAGCTGTGTCCGACATGTGGTATAATTCGACAACTGCCTCATATCGAATTAATGTTCCGTCGACACCTGTATGGACGACCAAAACTCCGCTACCTGCTGGTCGTCGTATCAATGCCTCTACTGGTTCATCCTCATCTGCATTGGTGTTTGGTGGGTCGTATGCTGCCGCTGTAACTGCAACCTCTGCACTCTACGATGGGACAAGTTGGACGGCTCAAGCCAGTATGGCTGCTGCCAGATATTTCCTAGCTGGTTGCGGTGCATCGTCGTCCGCATTGGCGATTGGTGGTTCTCCTACAGCACTAAGGGCAAATGTTGAGTTGTATAATGGTACGAGTTGGTCCAACTCCCCATCTTTAAATACAGGGCGTAATGCTTTGACTGGTACTGGATTATCAACAGCTGCGTTGGCGATTGGTGGTAATGGTGCAGCAGCATTTCTAACGACTACGGAACTTTATAACGGTACAACTTGGTCGAATACTGCATCATTACTATCTGGACAGTATGGTCTTGCTGGTGCAGGATCAAGTTTGAGTACATTGGTGTTTAATGGGGTTGGTACCGGTTATGTTATTGTGTCCCCATCTGAATTATATAACGGTACAACCTGGGTAACAAAGGCGAATA
>JALUWF010000038.1 GCA_027019785.1 Mariprofundus sp.
GCGCATGAACGAAAAACTTATAATGCGAGGTGATGAGATGAAAAAAGAATATGATTTCAGCAAAGGCAAGCGTGGCGCTGTTGTCCCCTCTGACAAGCAGCGCATTACGATCAGGTTGGATGTATCCATTGTTGAGCATTTCAAGAATGCCATGGAAGATGCTGGTGGCGGCAATTACCAGACAGCAATCAATGCGGCATTACGTGAATACATTGAAGGAAAAAACATTGTCGATGCAGTTCGCTTGGTTGTGCGTGAGGAATTGAAGCATGCAGCATAGTTGTCGACCTTCGCATACCCCGATTCCAAACGCATCGGCAATATGACCGCGCAAACCGAGTTCTGGGCGGATTACAGCTAACGTACTATAACATGTAGGCTCTGCGCTTTGCGTTTGTCATGGCATCGTAACATGCCTACTCAATCATATGAATTTGTTCCAGTTTGTTATCCAACCGTAATGTAAACTCATGCAGAGTAACTCCGCATGCATGGCAAAATTCTCTCAACTCCAATACATCAAGGCGTTTTTCCCCTGACTCGACTTTCGCCACATAAGAATTCGGCCTTTTAAGCATTTTTTGAATCGCTGGCCCCGACAGCCCCGATTCGCGCCTCATATCCTTAAGTAATTTAAGCAGAACAATTTCCTGCATACTCCATTTATAACGACCCATGGCGAATATCGTATTTGGAGTCTTGATTCTCCCATAATGGGAGTAACAATTGGCAATGTTTTAAGAGGGTGGAGGCTTTTTATGAAATTATCATTCCTATCTACTACGGTCATTTTCTCTGTTTTTCTGATCGGAGGCTGTATTCCGACGGGAGCTGAACACGCAGCTCAATTACAATCACAGAGTGATAGAACCACAACGGTGGGAATAGTGCAAAAAGAGATAAGCAAGGGTATGTCACAAGCTGATGTCGCGGCAGCTCTTGGTTCTCCTAATATTATTTCAAAGGACAAGTCGGGCTTGGAAACATGGATATATGACAAAATAGCAACAGAAGTCTCTTACTCTACGGCTGAAAACGGCTTAGCCGCAATATTTATTGGTGCAAGGAATACTGGAGCGATGTCCCAAACGCAAAAAACATTAACCGTAATTATAAAATTTAAAGATAACGCTGTTCACGATTTTAGTTATCATAGTAGTAAATTTTAGACACCAAATAATTGGGAGGAAATTAAAATGGGAAAATATGTAATTTTTGGTACCATGGTAATGATATCATCAGTTCTTATAGGTTGCTGCCCATGGATTCGATTTTTCGTCAGATCTGGCATGCATAATCACGATGAACACCGGTAGGGGAGTGGTCTGGATGACAGAGCTGCAATCCTCCCATCTGGCTTTGATATCGACGAAGCAATCGCATCCGGCCACTCAATTTCAGCTTGACACATATTCCATGTGTATTATATTCCAT
>JALUWF010000039.1 GCA_027019785.1 Mariprofundus sp.
ATATTCCATGTGTATTATATTCCATCTATGGAATGTTATGTAGAATTTACAGATGAGTTTGAGGTATGGTGGAATACTCTGAATGAGAAGGAACAGGAGGACATTGATGCATCAGTAAGGTTGCTTGAGCAGTATGGTCCAACATTGCCATTCCCCTACAGTTCAGGGATTAGCAACTCTAAGTTTAATCATATGAGGGAATTAAGAGTCCAACATAAAGGTCATCCATATCGCATATTATATGCTTTCGACCCACGACAGGCAGCTATATTGTTGCTTGGAGGCGACAAAACAGGGAATGATGACTGGTACAACCAATTTATCCCTATTGCAGATAAGCTATATTCTGCTCATTTACTTGAAATTGGCAGAACATCGAAATGAGAGACAGAGAGGTATCAAATCATGGCACGCAACTTTAACGAATTACGAAATAAAATGCCCCCTGATGCTCAAAACAGAGCTAAAGAAAAATCATTAAAGATGATTGGATCAATGCCTCTGTATGAGTTACGAAGGGCGCGAGAGATTTCTCAAGCAGAACTTGGTCAAAGGCTGGATGTAAAGCAAGCAAGCGTATCAAAACTGGAACGGCGCACTGATATGTATATCAGTTCATTACGACGCACGATTGCCGCTATGGGAGGGCAGCTTGAAATTGTTGCATGTTTCCCTGATGGAAAAGTTAAAATCAATCAATTCGAGGATATTGAGGGATCTACTGCGGAAGCGTGAACAGGTATTAGCAGTGTATATGGAAGTATGATTGATGATGCACAATTAAATCAACTGCATTTCAGAACTTCACCGCATCCGGTTGGTTCCAATACTCCCATTGTGCGCTTTTTGCCTGTTGTGGATTACGGCGTTCTTACCTTTTGCATATTGGTATCGACCGAAATGCTCACAGGCGTACGAAATAAGGTAGGGCAACCAATACTGCACTGGCAGCGGCAAGCAGATATCCGTTCGAGATAAAATAGGGCAAGATCATCAGCGTGATGCCGACAATGAGTGGAACAATTGCCTTTTGTTTTTTTCCATAGATAAAAAAGCCGAGGCCGATTGACCCCAGGACCACGCCCCATAGCAGTTGTGCTGTAGATTCCATTCAGGTGTGCCTCCCCGTCATTGATAAGCGCCGTAGATCAACAATATCTTGGGCAGGATCACATACCATGCCTGTTGCCTGCACAGGGCGATGTATTGTTCATCCGAGGCATCGTTGCGGTAGCGGCGCACAATCGCCTGAACCTTGACCGCTTTGATGCCCCAGCCCTGTTTCGTTTTTTGCTGCAATTGTTGCAGAGCATTGCGACTGAGTCTGCCAACCACCTGCTGCTGCCAGTGCAATGTGCCATTGGCTTCGTTTAAATCCAGCTTGTCATTGTCATGCAGGGCGCTGGTGTCGATCGCCTGGGCCAGTCGCCCGGCGAAATCGATATCCACATCTTTCATGCCGCAGTAGAACACATCGCTGGATTGCCCTGACTCTCTTGCTTCCAGCGGCAGGGATTCAGCTTCAATACCGAGCCGGGTGAACCAGTTTCCGGTATCCTGCATCAGCATCAGATTGCGTTCTGCGCGGGTCATGGCGACATAGCGCAGACGCAGTTCTTCGCAGAAATCTGCCTGATGGCTGGGTTTTCCGGCAAAGACGATGACGCTGTCAAATTCCAGACCCTTGACGCTGTGCATGGTGCCCAGCCAGATACCGTGGCCGGTTTTGGCTCCCTCGGTTTTGGATAATTCCCATATTTCGCTGCGCCACTCCTGCGCTGGGCGTACGATGCGTTCTGATGTGTGCGCCGCCAGCCAGTTCCATAACGGCGTTACGGAGGCGTGCAGGTGAATCGATTCCGGCAGTGCCAGCCACGCCGCCCGGATCTCGCCTGCGCTGAGCATGCCATGCCCCTCACATATTCGCGTCATGGCATGCACTTCGCGCAGGCGATCCCAGCGGTAGGGTGTGTCGTTGCGGTTGATCTGGATGGGTAGTTTGGCCGAGCGCAATAATCTTGCGATGGGTTCGTAATCCTGATGCTGGCGACACAGGATGGCGATGCGCTCTGGCGGGATTTGCAGCACCATCAAATCAATACAGCAGGCCAGCGCTTTTTGGTGTAGCGCGGTCAGTGTGCCCTGATATAAACGGACGCTGCCGGGCAGATCGGCATGGGCGGCGGTAATAGGATAGGCGGTTTTCAGACGATCCGGGTGTTGTTCGATGAAATGGTTGGCAGCCTCGATAATCGCCGGGCATGAACGGTAATTTTCGGTCATATAGGCAGTAGTGGCGCTGTAATCGTGCTCGAACTGGTGGATATACCGATTTTCGGCACCGTTCCAGGCATAAATATTCTGGTCGTCATCGCCGACGGCAAAGATGCTTAATTGTTCGGCCTCGTTCTCCAGCGTGCGTCCGGCCAGTGCCGACAGGAAACGATATTGAGCCTCGTTAATATCCTGATATTCGTCCACCAGAATGAAACGGAAACCGGCAATTAAACGCTGCCTCAGATCGTCGCCAGTTTCTTGATTATCCTCTTCCCCATCCCCTTCCCCATCCTCACCAGTATCCGCATCGCTGCATGCCAGCAATGCCGCTGCCCTGTCCATCAGTTTATCCGACCAGTGTTGAAAATCATCGTGATCTTCGGGCGGCAGTTCGCCCAGCAGGCGCATGGCCAGACTGTGATAGGTGTGAATTTGCAAGCGCCATGCCTGTTTCCCCAGCATATCATCGTGGCCAAGGCGCGTACGCAATTCGCTGACCGTGGCGCGATTGAATGCCAGCACCAGAATGCTCTCCGGGGCTTGTCGCCGAATGCATGAGAGCCACGCTACCCGGTGCACAATCAAACACGTTTTGCCAGCACCGGGGCCGGCCAGCACCAACATATTCTGCTGGCTGGATTGGGTGACAATATCACGCTGGGTGGCAGATAATGCCTTGTCGCCAACAATATCGTTGACGCGTTTCCTGCTGGCCGGAATCTCCAGACTCTGTTTGCTGCGGCGGGCAAAATAGCGTTGCAGCAGATTCTTTTCAGTCAGATCGAAATAATCATCGAGCAAAGCCTTTGCCGATGCTTGCTTGCCATCGGCCATGCGCAAGGCCCATTCGCGAATCACATGAATCTGTCTGATCTGCGCCTTGTAATGCTCCTCGAGCGGCTGAAAGGCGCGCTTGCCCGGTCGCTTCGCACCTTTGGGAATATGCAGGGTCATGGCCGTATGGAAAATCGCTGCACCGCTCTCCAGCCCGATCAGGTGATGCTGTTGCAGCGCCAACAGCGCCTGTTCGGAACGCTCATCGAGCTCGCTCAGATGGCGGGTGGTTAAATTGTTTTCCAATGCATCTTGTAACGCTCCGAGTTTAAAAGGGACGCGCAGATGGCCTTTCTCGCCGTCGGGAATCTGGGCATAGAGATGATCGATGCTGACATCCGAACAGTGCTGCCGCTGTTTGATCTGCTCCGCCGCCTGCTCGAAATCCCGTTTCCATGTCAAGCGGTGCATATCCCGCCCGATTGGCGTGCTGCGCACCAGTTTATCCAGCCGTGTCCACAGCGATAACAGTTGCAAGACCAGCGGCGGCGAAATATCGGCCTGACCGCTCGCCTCGCGCAGCAGGTGGCAGGCCTGAACGATATTCAGTTGAAAGGGACTCTCATAATCACCCTGCATTGCATCCCGAATCAAATCGAACAGGGTGGATTCCAGCGCCGCGTATTGCGCCAGCATCATACGACTGTCGCCGGCCACATGCGCCTTGAGCCATGCCACCAGCGACATATCGTGATCCATCACGCCGGCATGCTGTAATCCCGTAATGGCACGAAACACAGATTTCGGATCAAGGCCGGTCTGTTCGGCCAGTTGATCGGCGTTAATGGTATCGCTCTGTTCATGCTGCATGATGGCGTGAGCCACCCGCAACCATCGTTCGGTATCGGAGGCACTGATCTGTTGCTTGTTCAACTGGCTGCGAATCAGATCCATGGCGGTGAGCTTGAATGTGCCTTCAATCACGCCGGTGCGATTTTCATGCCGTTCAAGCAAGCCCGCATCTTCCAGCCAGGCGATGGCGGTGCGCACTTTGGTATCATATTGCCAGTCTTCCGCGCCGAATCCGGGCGCATCGGCCTGATGATCAGAACTATGCGCGATGCGCAGGATATCGCCGCTACTGGCCTGAATGGTGTTTTCACTTATTCCTGCACTGTTTTTGCCGCGTTTTCTGCGCTGTTGAAATGCCCGGCACTGCTTGCGAATCGCTTCAAACAGGGCGATGAAATCACGCATTTCAATCTGCTGGCTACGCCGCATCTCAAACTGTTTATCCACATCGCTTTCATCGAACAGCAGGATGCAGCGTGCCGGCTCCCCATCGCGGCCACCACGCCCGGCTTCCTGTAGATAATTTTCCAGCGAATCGGGAATCTGGGCGTGAATCACCAGTCGCACATCGGCTTTATCCACCCCCATGCCGAAAGCGTTGGTGGCGGCCATCACGGCGATGTCGCCATGCATAAATGCCTGCTGCACCGCCCGTTTACTGTGCGGATCGCGTCCGGCATGGAAGAAATCACTTTTGATTCCGTTATTGCTCAGGAATTCAGCCATTTCTTCGCTATATTTTCTGCGGTTACAAAAAATAATGACAGTACCATCGCCGATGTATTCCCGGTATTTTTGCAGCAGACTTAATACCTGTTCGCGCTTCTGCTGCGCCGGGCAGTGCAATACCTGATAGTCGAGATTGCTGCGTTGGTGGCCGCCGCTGAGCAGCGATAAACGCAGGCCGAGCGATTGCTCCAGATGATCGAGAATTTCTTGTATCACATCGAGCCGGGCGGTGGCGGTAAAGGCGTGGACGGGTGGTATGCGCTGCTGTTGGCGTTTTGAAAAGGCAGCGACGAATTTGCCGATATAGAGGTAATCCGGCCTGAAATCGTGTCCCCATTTCGATAAACAATGCGCTTCATCAATAATCCACTGACCGATTTCCCGGCTTTCAATGGCACTGATAAAAGAACGGTTTCGTAATTGTTCCGGGGCGATGTAGAGCAGGTGGATATCACCCATGCGGATGCCTTCGAGCACGCGGTGCCGCTCCGGCATGGTTAAACTGCTGTTCAGCGCTGCCGCATATTGATAACCGCGTTGCTGCAATTGTGTCACCTGATCATTCATCAACGATTGCAGCGGTGAAATAATAATGCTCAACAGGCCGCGATTGCGCGCCATCATCATGGCCGGCAGTTGATAACAGAGTGATTTGCCGCCGCCGGTGGGCAATATGGCCAGCGTCGGAGTGGCACTGGCAACTGCGGCGACAATGCGCCGTTGCAGCGGCTCGCGTTTGTCGTCGTGTTCGTTGTCGCCCTCATCTTGCTGGCTGGCAAAATGGCGAAACCGATCATAACCGAAGAACTGCGTCAGGCTGGCTTCCAGATTGTGGTGCGCATTGCAATAATGGCAATCGGATTCGCCGCATGCCTGATTTCGCAAACGATCCAGTATGTTGGGAAGTTCGGGGTGCTGATGGCGCACCCAGGCAGGCAACACCGAATTCGCGCCTGCCGCATTCAGCCATGCCAGAGCATAAGCCATAGCGCGATGGCGTGTGGCATCATTGCTGCGAATTTCGCGGCTGACGAGACCTCTGGCCTGTCGGCAAACAGCATCTTGAGCTAGACAAGCGTCGATGTATTGTTTGACCGCTTTTCCGGAGGCCGGTTCGCCCAGTAAATGAGTGAACAAATGATGATAAGAAGCACTGCTTTTCAGCAGTAGCAACGAGAAAATGGCTGATAATTCCGGTTTGCTGGCGAAGGTAGCGCACTGATCGGCAAACAGGATGGCGGTCTGCTTGCAATCCTCGACCGGATCATTGATCGATTCGCGTTGCAGCTTGTAATCCTTGACCAGCCGGTGGTAAGGATTGGCTGGAAAAGCCAGCGGATTGAGAATCAGCGTATCAATCAGGCAAGGGGAAAACTGCGCAAAGCCGGTATCTTTTTCGCATAAATATGGCCAGTCATGCTGCTCAATATTGTGGCCGATAATAAAGCGTGGCTTGCCGATAAAGTCCAACAGTTCGTGCCATGCTCTGGTTTGATTGATCTTTCCCTGACGCCGAAACGACGCGTCATCATCTGGCCGCCATGCACCTATTTTGAGCAGCTCCTGCGTCTCCGGATGAATCTCCAGATCCACAAAAACTGAATCTTTGAGCACCGCATTCGAAGCCATAGGTATCCGGCTCATGGTATAAGTTTATTCACCCCAGTCTTCAATCAGATAATCGTAACCCTGCTCGGCCAGAAAGCGTTGGCGATTGATGGCGAATTTTAGTTCTTCGCTGTCATCCGATACCAGCGTATAGAAATAAGCCGGGCCGCCTTTGGGTCGTAAAATCCGACCGAGTCGTTGGGCTTCTTCCTGTCGGGAACCGAAAGCGCCGGAAATCTGGATGGCTATGGAGGCATCGGGCAGATCAATGGCGTAATTGGCCACTTTGGAAACGACCAGCAAGCGAATATCTCCGGCTCTAAAAGCGTCGTACAAACGTTCGCGTTCCTTGCTGCTCATTCGTCCGGTGATGACTGGCGCGCCGAGCGTGGCGGCGATGCGTTCGAGTTGTTTGATGTATTGTCCGATG
Source organism: Mariprofundus sp. (assembly GCA_027019785.1). Taxonomy (GTDB): domain Bacteria; phylum Pseudomonadota; class Zetaproteobacteria; order Mariprofundales; family Mariprofundaceae; genus Mariprofundus. The sequence continues at coordinate 6,671 of JALUWF010000039.1, forward strand.
ACCAGAATGCCTTCGCCATCGTGTTTTTCGATCAAGGATTGCGCCACCGTATCTTTGACCTTGTTTTCTGCCGCAATGCGGTAGGCTTTGCGTTTGTCATCGGCGATGGCGTGGGCGAAATGATCGTCTTTGGACATCGGTACGCGGATTTCAACACAGTGCGCTTCGGCGATATGGCCGGACTGCTCCAGTTCACGCCAGGGTAAATCGTAGCGTTTGGGGCCGATGAGCGAGAATACATCTTTCTCTAATCCATCCTCGCGAATCAGGGTGGCGGTCAGTCCCAAGCGGCGGCGCGCCTGAATTTCGGATACGGCACGAAATACCGGAGCAGGCAACACATGCACTTCATCAAAAATAATCAGCCCCCAATCGTGTTTGGTGATTAAATCCATATTGGGCATATCGCCATCTTTTCTGGAGCGGTAAGTTAGCATTTGATAGGTGGCGATGGTAACGGGAAGAATCTCTTTGCGACTGCTGGTGAATTCACCGAGGTCGATAGCATCAATATTGGTTTTATCGAGCAGTTCGGCATGCCACTGGTGGGCAGCCGCCGTGTTCGGGGTGATAATCAGTGTGGTCATGCCGATACGCGCCATCGTCGCCATGCCAACGATTGTTTTACCAGCACCACAGGCCAGCACAATCACCCCATGCGAGCCTGAAGCAACAAAAGACTCCACTGCCTTGTGTTGATAATCGCGCAACTTGAGCGGTTGGGCATCGGATGCCGTTTGACTGCGCAGGCTCAGATTAAATTTCCCTGCGTCCCTGAATCCGGCCTGATCATCAACCGGAAAGCCCAGTTTAATCAGTGCATGTTTGAGCACGCCGCGCTGCGCCGGATCAATCAGGAAAGTATCATCGGCAATCTGCTGGCGGATTTTATCGATGAGGCTTTTTTCTTTGGCAACTTGTGCGGCAATAAACGGATCGGAGATGGTTAAACGCAGGGTCTGCTCATCATCTTTGGTGAGGATTAACTGGCCGTAACGGGCAAAGGTATGCCGCATTTCTTCCAGTACATTTTCAGGAATGGCGTATTTGCTGTAATCGTGCAGCGCTGTTTCGGCTTCTTCCAGGCTATGCCCGGCAGCAGCGGCATTCCACAGGCTTAACGGGTTCAGCCGGTAGCTGTGAATATGTTCGGGCGATTTTTCCAGTTCGGCAAAAGGAGAAATGGCATCGCGGGCCGCATTAAATTGCGGATTATGCGTTTCCAGCAGCAGCGAATGATCGCCTTGCACAATGAGAGGACGTTCGGGATGATAAGTCATGATAATTGATCCAAACCTGATGATATGATTTCTGAAGTATTCAGTATTCGTAAGTGGATGATATGTTTTGATTCTAAATATAGAGGATCTTTAAGGGAAGAATAGCCTCGCGCAGTTTTGTTGAAAATTCGAATTTCCAGGCCGGAAAAATTGCTTGAACCACCGGAAAAATTACGTTCTATTCGAGCGGTGACCTGCGTTGCCTGGACATTGCGCTGCTTTTGATAACAGATTTCCAACCATTGCCCGGAACGTTGTACTGGTTCCTTTATCCATTCTAATACGCTTGCAAACCCTTCAACCCAACATTTTGGTGGGCTGCCGATTTCTAATGCAATCCCGGCTTCCTGGCAGGCTAGTATAAAACTATGTGCATCCAGGCCATCCTCCAGCAAAATAATGTCGGGCAAGTCGGGAAAAGGCTGACGCAAAGGAAAACCCAACTGAAATAATGTATCTATGTCAACCGGATCGTGAAGTCTGACGAGCAGGGATGTCGCTTCAATGCGAGCCATAGGACGTTGTTTCATCTGTTTATCAAACAGATAACAGACGGGCTGAGGTAAAGGTGACTGAATCGACTCAAGGATACGCTTGCATGCCATGAGTTGTTTCTTATCAGTTCCCATTTGCATCAGTACTTTGCTATTCAGACGTAATTCGATCATGTGCCCGATCCCGGTCAGTGTGCAGAAATTTATCAGTGTTTTTAGCTTTTTGTGACTGAATTCTGGAGACAACTGGATGCAGCCAGTAGCTGTGATAAACCCTGTTGTGATGGCTGATCCCTCAGTTCCAAGCCAGCCAGGTGATGGAAGCGAGGGGAGTTCATTTCTTATGACTGCGTGGTAGAGAGGTGGCAGGTATATGTAGCGGTCGCTTTTATTTAAGTGGTGCAAATTAACGGCTTGTCGCTGCATGAATAAGCCGTGCCAGGATAGCCCTGCCAAGGTGTGACCGGCTTTGGTTTTGAGCCATGAAACCACCTTGTCTATTTCCAACCACGTGTCTACAGGCAATTCGGATATTAGACGCGTGAGCATCTTTTGTTGACTTGGCTTGTTGTGGTCAGTAGGCATGATCAGTCTTCGTTGTCGTTTGAGCCAGTCTGTCCAATCGATGGATGCCGGTGTTAATGCTGTCGGAGATTCAGTGAGAAATCCGCAATAGACGAGAGCGGATGAATAAATCTCAATGACTTCAGCGGTATCAAATTTCAGAAGGGAGAGAATTTTTTTAACATCCAGTTTGCGTAAATCACCATTGCGTGTTTTACGCAAAGGCATGAAATGCAATGTGATCCACAAACGCCATAGATCGTGATCATGCAGCCAAGGCGATGCCGTCCCAATCTTGCATTTCGAGGCAGCCCATGACTCTTTTTCCATATCTGCAATGTCAGTGCGTACTGTATCCCAATAGGGCAGTAACCGATAACCACCTTCCGCGCTCATGACTATTTTTATGCTTTTGTCGCGACCCTTGCAGTTAAGAAAGCCAATGAAGCCCATGAGGCATAGTTTTTGTAATCGTTCGGGAATGTGTCGTTCCAGTGCTCCTTGCAGTTCTGATGCTGGTTCTGGTTGTCCGGGTATCTTCATAGCATGTTTTGCATCGCCACAAAATGTCGACAGTGTTTTAAATGAATGAATATCGCCATACATATCCAGATGGTGCAGTAATTCCCAGTCTTTATCATCTAGGGTTTTGCGCAAAGGCTCATGCGATTTGAAGCCTTCACAGGCCAGCCATGCGGCCATTGCATTGTGTGAAGGTTCGTCGCTCCTTGCCGTGATGAAATCAATATCATCAGGTATGATTTGTTGCAGCAGCTTTTTCGGAAACTTATGACAGAGAGAAAACCACGTATTTACCTCCCTGAATCTGTTGAGTAGCAGAATGAAGTCAGCGGGTAGGTGATAATGACTATCTTGCTCGAAGATAATGCCCCGTGCTTTTAAAGTTAGTAGCGCGGCATTGAATTCTGTTTTTAAATCCTCAGATGCAATATCGCCATTGTGCTTGGCTAGTTCTTGAACCAGATGCTCACCAGTTGTCGGAATCACACTGGTATCATGTTGCTTGCTAAACTGAATGGCTTTCAGCAATGTATTCTTACTTAAAAGTGCGCAGTGGTAACTGCTGTTGTAGCATGTCTTCAGTATCTGTTGTCTGATTGTATCATCGAACACGGGAGCCAGTGCTGTTTCAAAACCCTGCAATTGTTGCGCAGTACATTGAATGCGCCAGTTATATAGTCGTTTCAGTGCCATCAGTATATTTTCCGAGATATAAGAATGTACGCCATAGCATGTTTCACAGTAATTTATTCAACCCCAACTCTTCTACTTCGGTACTATCAAGTTCGCGCAGATGCAATACCTGCTTGGGCTCCAGCCTTATGGTGCCTTTCAGCAGGGTGAGTCCCTGCCTGGTTTTGCGCGTACCCTGAATAAAAATGACTCCATGACGTTTATTTTCAATACGGGCGAAGCTCTGCACAGGTTTGCCGTTGATTTTCAGGTAGCTGATTTCCAGCCATTGACCTTTTTTGTCTATATTGCTGCCCATCCATGCTTGGATGAAGTCGGTGTCAGAAATCCATTTGACAGGCTTGACCAGGGTATCCAGTACGATGCCATTTTCACTGCATTTGGTGAGAAATGTACGGGCATCGGCGGTGGGGTCGAGCAGGATAATATCCGGTTTGTCTTTGAACGGTTGCGAAAACTCGAAACCAACTTTGCGCAGCTTCTCAATGGCAGATGCATCGTGGAGTGCAATCACCAAGCTGGCTGCTGCAACAGCCGCGATGGATTTCTTCTCTTGCTGTTTATCAAATAGATAGGTGATTGCCTGGGGTAAGGGTGATTGTATGGATTCCAGTAAGGATCTGGTTTTTTTCAATGCGGTTTTGTCTGTTCCTATGCGCTGTAATGCCTTCTGATCCAATTGCAGAGTGATCATCTGCTCCACTGCGGTGATGATGCAAAATGTGGACAGCTTGTTCAGTACGCTATGATTGCAATCTGGCGGCAGTTGGATCTCTCCGGTCGCTGAAATAAAACCGTGCGTTTTGGCCTTTTTGTCAGCACCGCGCCAGCCGGGGGAGGGAAAGCAGACCGGCTTATTGTTCATGACGCTGTCAAATTGTGGCAATAAATAAATGCTGTTCTGACTACGATTATAATGATGCAGAGCGCATTGCTGAGGCTTAATGAATGGGGAAGACCAGTCAGCCAAGGTCAATTCACCTTCAGCTTTCATTTGGAGCCAGGTGACAACATCATCCAGCTTCAGCCAACATTCAACTGGCAATTGACCGAGTAGCGCATAGATTTCTTTTTGCTGTTGCGTGCCCCATCTGTGGCCGAAGTTTAAAATTTTGAAGATGGAAGTTTGCAGTTTGGTTGCCCAATATGTCCAGTTGATCGTAACAGGGCTAATCGTGCGTCCTTGCTGCCTTAGTAACGCAGTTTCAAGCATCATAAAGATCAGCGACTCAAGCAGCGCACTATCCTTGATAGAAGTCAGGTAGCTGATTTTCTTGATGTCATTTTTACGCAGTTGTTGTTGCAACGTAAACCCTAATGGCACAAAGTGAGCAACCACCCATACCTGCCACATCTGGTGATCCATGCGCCAGAGCGAGGATGATTCGGCTTCGCATGCTTCGGCCAGCCAGTGATCCGGGATGGATGCAATAATGCCTTTACGCTGTTGCTTGAAATGTGCTTTTAATTGTTCTCTTGCTTCATCGCACAAGATAATCGAAGCATGGCAGTCATTACCAGGAAACGTTTGTATGCCGAGAAGACCGAGTCGGCAGAGTTTAAGCAAACGAGCTGGCATCTGTTTTTCCAGTGATTGGCGCAGACTGATCTTGTTTGATTCTTTAAAGTAATAACTGGGGTTAAGATAAACAGCGTTGAGTTCAGAAAAAAACCGACGTAGGTCTTTATATGTATCAATCTTATTACGTTCAGCGACAATTAGGATGCGCCAGTCGTCATGATCCAGTAATTTGTTCACGTCAGATTGCAGAGATCGTTGTCCCGCAAGCAAAAGCCATGAAGCCAACTGCCTGCGAAGGGGTTTAGGCTGAAGCATGGTGGCTTGCACATGTTCTGGAACCAGTTGATTTAGCAAATCCTGCGGCGTGTTGGCAACCAGCGAAATCCAGCTATGTAACTGTGTTTGGCCACGCAAATAAAGCAGCAGTTCGCTCGGCAAACAGTAGTGTTGTTTATATTCAAACAATATACCGCGTTGCAACAGTATTTGAATCGACCTGGCATACTTAGCTTCAGTCTTTGACATGGACATGAAACCATTCTCTTCAGCTAACAGGTAACAGAATTCTCGCCCGGCATCCGAGCCTTTTTCAGATCGGCCCATATAACTCTTGCGAATATATTCGCCTGTATTGATGGCATCAGAAATCACATGGGTGTTCATCAGTGCCTTATGATAACTATCACCATATCGGGTAATCAGTGCTTTCGGAGTAATGGCACGTTTGCATGGTTCGGCCAGATATTGTTCAAATCCAGCCAGTTCTTCCGCACTGCATTGGGTGCGCCATTCATTCAGATTTTGTAACATTAGACGTAACGCCTTATGTTATTCCCGAATTTATTTGATAAAGCAGCCAATTGCGATTGAAGGAAAAGCCGGTAGTGCATGCGCACAATCAACGGGCACTCGGGGTGACAGGTCATGATAATTGATCCAGACCCAATTCACTCACTTCGTCATCACCCAATTCTCTTAAATGCAATATATGCTTGGGTTCCAGCCGCACCTTGCTTTTCAGCAAGGTGAATCCCTGTTTGGTTTTTCGCGTACCCTGAATATAGATGGCTTCATACCAATCATCAGCAATACAGGCGAAGATTTGTCTGGGTTTGCTGCTACGTGTTTTTTGGTAGGCGATTTCCAGCCATTGACCTTCCCTGTCCAGTTCAATTTGCATCCACGCATTGATGGATGCCGTGCCGCTAATCCATTCGACAGGTTTAATCAGCGTATGAAGTATGATGCCATGATCCGTACATGTTTTTAGTAGCGCACAAGCATCTGCCGATGCATCGAGCAACACAATTTCCGGTTTATCCTTGAAGGGTTGAGAAAACTCAAAACCGGTTTTACGCAGCTTATCAATAGCGGATGCATCATTGATCACGAAAACCATGCTGGCAGCCGCAACTTCGGCAACGGGTTTCTGCGACTGTTGTTTATCAAATAAATAGATCACGGCTTGGGGCAGGGGTGATTGAATGGATTCCAGCACCGCTCTGGTTTTTTTAAGAAGCGCTTTGTTTGCACCCATGCGCTGCAAAGCTTTCTGATCCAGTTGCAGGGTAATCATCTGTTCCACAGCAGAGATTGAACAGAATGCAGAGAGCTTGTCCAAGATGCGGTGATTACAGTCTGGTGGTAGCTGAATCTCGCCAGTTGCCGAAATAAAGCCGTGAACGTTGGCTTTTTTATCGGCACCGTGCCAACCGGGTGCGGCAAAGGTGATGGGCTGTTGTTTCAACAATGTTTGAAACTCAGGCAACAGATAGATGCAGCGATGACGCACATTCAGGTGATGCAGGAGAATGCTCTGATCGCTGCAAAACAGACGGTTCCAATCGGCCGTGATGACTTCTCCACTGGATTGCGCCCGTAACCATTCTATGACTTCATCCAGTTTCAACCAGCACGCCACGGGTAACTTTGATAATAGCTTTAGCGCCTGTTTTTCATCCTGATTGTTCCAGCTTTCCCAGTGGCGAGCAATTTCGATGATGTTGGCAAGGGTTGTCTTGCGCCATCTTGACCAGTTAATCGGCAGTGGCAAAATCTTGTTGTCATCCTGCTGAAGTAACTCACCTTTTAACATGCAGGCAACCAGTAATTCAATGCGTTCAATCTGATTTTCTTTCAATGACTGATCTTCTTTCAATACAGCTACAATTTTTTTCAGATCATTTTTGCGCATCTTCCCCTGTTGCGTGACCCCCAGTGGCAGAAAATGCAATGCTATCCATAAACGCCAGATACGCTGATCCTTCGACCATGCAGCAGGATATTCAGCCTCGCATGGCTTCGCCTGCCAATGCGTTTCCAATTGTGCTGCAATGCGTTTTGTAATGATTTTCCACTGCGGTTTCAATACTTTTTTTGCTTCTTCGCACAAGGTAAGGGTTGCCGAAAGGCTATCTCCGTTGTTGGTGATGATGCCAATCAGTCCGAGGCGACAGAGTTTACACAACTGTTCCGGCATATGCTGTTCCAATGCTTGGCGCAGGCTGAACTCTGATTGATGATTGTAATAATAGTGCTCATGCGTGAGCCGAACAGCCGGCAAATCAGGATACAGTGGTTGCAAGGTTTCAAAACGATCCACATCGCCCCGTTGTAGCAATAACAATAGCGCCCAGTCCGATTCGTCGAGTTGATCGACCGACACTGCTGTCTGAGCCTGTTGACCATGCATCAGCAGCCATGTGGCCAATTCAAGACGAAGCGGTTTGGGTTTGAGCATAGTTTCCTGGTCGGCTTGCGGTACCAGTTGATTGAGCATGGGTAACGGTGTTTTGGCTGCCAGCGTAATCCAGTAATTGTCACTGCCTTTGCTGCGGAATTCAGCGACCAGTTCGGCTGGCAGGTAATAATTTCCATGACGTTCAAAAACAACACCACGCTCCAACAGGCGAGGAATAGCTTTGGAAAATTTAGGTTCTGCCTTATTTACTGGCATGCAGCCGTCCCAATCAGCCAGTTTAGAACAGAATTTTTGGCCTGCATCAACATCGCCGCCCCAGCGCGAATGATCCCGGATATAATCCCGTGTTTCAATCGTGTGATGCAACAGCTTGCTGTTGATCAGGGCGCGATGATAGCTACCGTTGTAGCGTTTGTTCAGGTGGCTTTGGCTAATCACATGTTTGTCGCAATTTGCTTGAATGTTGTGATCAAATGAAGCCAGCTGATCCTCACTGCATTGAGCTCGCCAGTCATTCAGGTTTTGTAACATCAGTCTATATTTCCTTGTTTGCTCTTATTTACATTCAATAGATGCATCCGATCCAGACCATGCTGTTCAAATTCTTTCTCATAACTGAATGCCATTTGTTCCAATTTTATACCCCGTTCCAGTTCGTCCATGCTGTCAAAGGCATCTTCACCGACCTGTTCGATTAAATCACGCACGGCTAACCTGTCAGGTACTTCCTCCATAATTTGTTTTGTATCGTGCTCTTGAAGATAGACCAGGTAATCATTCTCAAATGCCCCGGTTTCAAAATATTCACCCAATGATGGCTCGAAGCAGACGATGTCATGCATGTCCGATTTGTACGCAGCAGTAAATAATTTCTGTAACACTCTTCTATGCGCCACGGCTTCAGGATCGGAATTCAGATCATCCAGGTCGGCAAACATCACCCAATTCCCGATATTGACCATGCGCAACAGCATCACCATTTCTTCTTTCGTCAGACTGATATTCATAGTTCTTCCCCATCATGATCATTCATTGCCATGAGCTGCCTCATTTCGTTCTGATGCAACCATATAGGATCAGCATTGCATCGAATAAATTCATCCATATCCATTTCCTCAATTGTTGGCGGCCTTTTGATCCTGACCTGCTTTCCATTCATGAAAACCCACATATACTTTTTTTGTCTTTCTTCTCTGGCCTTTTTCCTGGCTCGTTTTTGGGCAGCGGTGAGTTTCTTTCCTGTTTTTGCCATGGCGTATTAATCTCCAGACTTTTGACAGATCATGCGCTCAGCTACCATTTACCCTTCCTCCATCGCTTGGCCGTGAGTTTCTTCAGGCGTTGGTCGTAGTGCTGCCGGTTCCATTTCTTTGTAGTGCCGTTCATCATTTCATATATATCTCCGGAAAGCACTGCACCAACGGCATGCACTGCGTCATGTCGCGTCAAACCTTGCCTGACTAATCTTGTCACTGTTTCCGGAGCGGGCTCTATTGCCATTGCCAACTGATTTTCTACTGCTGCGTGAATAGCCGCATGTAATCTTTTAGCTTCTTCCGGAACATCTGTCTCGTTCATTTCGATGAAACTCTGAATCAGATCAATTCGCTCAAATTCATCCAGTTCCAACCATGCCTCCGGGTCTGGGGCCTTTTCCGGGTTATACTTGTCTTGTTCCATGTCAGCCTCCTTTTGTACGATCAATCAACCACCTCTCGTCCATTCGACAAAAGCTTCGGCAATACCATCGGCAAGTGCATCGCCGTAGTTATCATTGCGAATATCTTGAACCATATCAGGCTGTCGATGCTGGCATTCATCCCCAGTTAAACCGGCCAAAACCATACTTCAGGTGAAAAATATAGGAAACATCTATCTGGCTATATGGAATTTGATCCGCGCGCAGTCAAATAGGCTTGAAATAACCATGGGCTGCTTGCTTTCAGTGCGCTGCGCCGTGTGATATCCGTTTCGCCATGTTGCTCACTGGCCAGCAAGTCGGTGATTTGCTGGTAATATTGCCAGCCATTGGTGTGACGGGCCTGTTCAAATATCGGGGTTTGATCATTATTATTTAACCGGTGCTTTAGCGCAATCAGAGCGGGAAAATATTCAATGCTCTGTTCGGTTTCCAACTGTGAGAAATGCTGCCATGAGGTATGCAATCCGCAGGCATGCAGGTTTGCTTTGTCTAGTGCGGTAATGACGGCATCGGGACAACACCAGCAGTACAACATCCATGCTGCTCTTTCCGCTTTATGCTCGTGCATGGCCGAGAGCGCTGCAATGCGCCGATCATGCAGGCTTGGATGCTCGAACCAGCCAGCAATATGTTCAACTGATTTCAAGCATTGTTCCCATGCATGCGCCAGCAGAAATGCCTGGCTGGCATGGTTATTCGGATGATCAGGTTCGAAGGGGATATGCGCCATGGCATCGGCTGCATCGCGCCACAGCGGGGCCATGATATCCAAGCTGTGCTGCGAAAACTCATCACGGGCGGCAGGCGCAATCACATCATTCAAATAAGCGAACCACGCAACAGGGTTTTCAATGGATGGCGAGGTCATTGCCGCTCGAATGGCATCGAGCCGGGCAAGCCCCGGTTCATTGGCAATGTCATCCAGGGCGCGATCAAACAGCGCATCGCATTCCGGGCTACGATTCAATAATGCCTGACGCAAACGGTTCAGCAAAATAATATGTGGCGCATCCATAAACAGATCCAGCTGCGGCCTGTCCGATTTGGGCGACAAGCGCACCAAAAAGCTGCCATTCAGATCATCGTCATGAAACAGGCGCAGGGTTTGGCCGGGTTGTTTTCCCCAGCCGTTCCATGATGCCGGAGCACTGATTAGCCCCATGGATTCTGCATGCAGCAAGGCCGCCTCCAGCATCTCTACGATACGCTGCATATTGCCGGTAATCGTATCTTCCAGATATGCCACGTCACCCATGCGCCACGCTTCATACCCCGTCTGGCGCAGGCGATGGCTAATCAACAAAAAAGAAACGGCATCCCATGCCCCATAATTGGCCAGCGTCTCTTCCACCAGCGCCGGTGTATTGCGTTTGATGCGTTCGTTCATTTGCTAGCTCGCCGCTTCTCTTGTTCCTGCATGCGTTCCCATTGATCTTCTTTATACCAGCAAAAAGCATGGTGGATTTTACATGACTTCAGCTCATCATTCATTGTTGGTAAAAGACTCCTGTTTTTTGTGCAACGAATAAGGTTAGATTGTGTGAGCGGAGCGAACCACGATCTGAGCCGTTTATTGGACAAGCCAGGTTAGATAACTGACAGAGCCCCTGAAAATATCTTTTTTGGTTCATTGGGTTTGATTTTATTTGCGTGTATTCGCGTCCATTCGCGGTTTTCTTGAAGGTTGGGATTGTATGAGGAAAAACAGAGCAAGGTCAAGGGCGAACCGCGAATGAACGCAAATGAACGCGAATACAGGCAAGAGCTTACACTTCTTCTATACATACAACATGATTCAGAAAAAGCGTGTCGTTCTCCGCGATAGCTGCTTCGTCCAATAAGAAGGAATGAACCCCACCATCATGCAAAAACAGACCTCACTACTCCTCCAGCGGAGCGAATAGCGATTCCAGTTCTGCATCACTCCAGACCGGTGAACCCTGTCTGGAGCCTTTATAGAGCGCATCGGCCAGTTTTTTCTTGCGCATCTGCATGTCCAGA
>JALUWF010000040.1 GCA_027019785.1 Mariprofundus sp.
ATTGATGTTTAACCCATCTTTGCCACCGATAGCCCGAAAACAGCAAAAATCCGTGTTTGAAAAAACCTAAGGTATTGATATATAAAGATATTAATTTTCACCTCTCGATTGTAGTGCCATAATTAACGTATTTATATTTATTTTTGCATTTATTAGCGTAGGGTTGCGGCCATGTATATCCGTCAGACGACCACCCGCCGAAAAAAAGATGGAAGTAGCTATCAATCCTTTAGGTTGGTGGATAGCACTCGCGTTGGAAGCAACGTAAAGCAACGCACATTATTAAACCTTGGCACTGATTTTTCCCTTCCACGAGATCAGTGGAAAGCGTTGACCGATCGAATAGAAAGCATTCTGCATCATCAGCCCTCTTTCTTTGCTGTGGATGAAACGATTGAAGCGGAAGCACAGCGTATTGCCAGCAATTTACTCAAGCGAGAGAAAGAATACGCACCAGTCGAAACAGAACCATCTGCTGTTGATTATCAATCTGTGGATGTGGACAGCGTTCAATCCTCAGAGCTTCGCAGCGTAGGTGTTGAACACCTTGCCTATGATGCTTTGAAATCACTGGAACTTGACACAAAACTGAGTTCGCTTGGGTTGAATGCTTCTGAAGTGTCCACTGCGATTGGTACGATCATTGGCCGAATGGCTGCTCCAGGTAGCGAACGGTCCACCCATCGTTGGCTACAACGGGAGAGTGGTTTGGGTGACCTGATCCAAACTGATTTCAATCAATGTAGTTTATCTCGCATGTACCGCGTTTCCGATCAGCTGTTGAAACATAGAGATGCACTGGAAGCGCACTTATTTGAGAAAGAACGCAACTTATTCAATTTGAACTGCACTATTACGCTGTATGATTTGACCAACACATTTTTTGAAGGAACAAGCCTGGAAAACGAATTGGCTGCACGCGGACGATCCAAGGAGAAACGCAGTGACTGTCCGCTGGTTACACTGGCTCTGGTACTTGATAGCAGTGGTTTCCCGCGCAGTAGCAAGATGTTTGCAGGCAATGCAGGTGAAGCGGCGACACTTCAAGAGATGGTTGAGGAGCTGGCAAAAGGCGATGCTAATCCATTGATTGTCATGGATGCGGGTATTGCTACAGAAGCCAATATTGTTTGGTTGAGGGAAAAGAAGTTCCGTTATCTGGTTGTTAGCCGCAAGCGTTATATCGAATGGGATGAGGAAAAGGCTGCGCTTGTACGTGAAGATGGTAGCAATGAAGTACGCATCTATAGTAAACACAATGAAGAAAGTGATGAAACCGAGTTATATTGCCGCTCCAGCAGCCGTGCAGAAAAGGAAAAGGCGATTGATAAACAGTTCAGTGAGCGTTTTGAAGAGTCCATGCAGACATTGGCCAATGGGCTGAGTAAGCCGAGGTGTATGAGGCAATATGATAAGGTCATGGTTAAAGTCGGTCGCTTGAAGCAGAAATATGCCAGAGCAGCGCAACACTACAGCATTGAAGTTGATAAAGATGAGCAGGGTATCAATGCCACAGCTCTACGCTTTACCCGCACTGATCACGGAACGGTTGAATATGCTGGTGTGTATTGTCTGCGCACCAACATCAACGATTGGGATGATGAACAGCTTTGGCGCACGTATATCATGCTGACAGATATTGAAGCCGCATTTCGCAGTATGAAGTCAGAATTAGGCATGCGACCTGTGTATCACCGAACCACTGACCGCATTGACGGACACTTATGGATCACACTATTGGCCTATCATCTGGTACACAGTATCCGGCTGCGTCTGAAAGACCAAAACATCCACGATAGCTGGGAAACATTGCGCCGCAGCATGCGAGGACACATGCGTGTCACCACGACCATGCGCACCAAACAGGGTGACACCCTACACATCAGAAAAGCAGCCCGCCCCGAAGCTTGGCAGCAAACCATTTACAAGGCGCTGGGCTTAAATCAAAACCCTGGAGGCACCATGAAAACCATCATGCCTGATCCATGACAATTTAAATGTAGTGCCAACGCCTTGCCCTCTACAGCTCAAATACGTTGGGGAATAAAGAATCTGTAAGATAGGTTGGCAAAGATGGGTTA
>JALUWF010000041.1 GCA_027019785.1 Mariprofundus sp.
CCATTCGGGATGTATTGACGAACGAAAGTCCACCGGCTGCTCTTAACAGTAGCTTTTCCTGAGCCTCTTCCGGCAAGCCCATCTGCTGGACGCGCTTATGTTCAGCAAGTACAGCTTGTTTTGAATCTTCCAGAACCCCTTCCAACCGACGCAGCAGTGTAAACGGCAAAATAATACGCCCATATTGGCTCTGCTTAAAATCACCTCGTAACAGGTCAGCCAGTGACCAGATATATGCAGCAAGGGTATTGGGCGCTTCACTCATACATTCCCCTCAGTTTCTTCAATTCGACAGACCGCTTCCAAACCGCAATATTTGCAGGCATGTTCATCGCGCGGCGATACATCGCAGCGTCCTTCAACAAACTCCGTCGCCAGCGCATTGATTGATGATTTCCAATCATCCAGTACATCCTGCCAATCATCCGGTCTGCCCCGTTTGCCATCGCAGGCTGCAATGCCCTCAATGCCGATTTCCTCGCCGCATAAGCCTTCATAAGCCATGTCACCACTACGCACCCGCGCAAAAGCCACCGCATCATCCACGCCCAAATCCGCCGCCAATGCATATTGCGGCAACTGTGGTTCCTCAATGCGATCATGTTCTTCGTCAGCAAGCCATTTGGCCGTGGACTGTTTGGCTCCGGTTTTATAATCAATCAGAATCTTGCGCCCCGACGCATCCATATCCATGCGGTCGGCCTTGATCCTGACCACAAACTGGTGATCAGCGTTTTCCGGCAATTGCATCCGATATTCCTGCTCAATCGCAGCCACCTTGAAATCGGGTCGCTGCAATTCCAGATCCAACCACGCCATCAGCACACGCTGCATGCGTTTTTTCTCATAATCCCGCGTCCGGCTATCCGCCGTCACATAGGCTTTTGCCCACGCGTGCTCAATCGCCGCGTCGATCAATGCCGCCGTTTCATCGTCGCTGAGCGCATCCAGTGCGGCACGCCGCTCAATATTTCGCCAGACATATTCCAGCGCCAGATGAATCAACGAGCCCTTGCTTTTCGCCTCAATGCCCGGTGCTGTTTCCTCCAACGCTGTGATGCCGAGCCGATGCATCGCAAAGGCTCTGAACGGGCAGGCGGATTGATTGCGGATAATCGATGTGCCGCCATGCACGGACTGCCCGACTGGCAACGGCACATCTGAGCTGTCATCCATGCCCTCCATCGCCAATTGCATGACTTCAGCTTCAAGCGCCACGCATGGCCGAAGCTCAAGCTCAGCAACAAAGGATGAGGGCAACAGTTCCTTTTCATCGCGCTGTTTGGCATACGAAATATCCACGAACGAAGAAGCCCGCAACACCGATGCCCATAGTCGTTGCGAAGCCTCATAGACCACCGCCCCGCTACTCATTGGCAGTGCATATTGTTTTTGCACGCTGGCAGGCAACAAGGGATATGGACGCGCCGGCGGCGGAAACGCTTCTTCATCCATGCCGACGACAAACAGATGATCGAAGCGGAGATCGGATATCTGCGCCAGCGGTAATATCACCACATTGGCGTATTTGGCTACATCCGTCAGTCGGACTTCAGAACAGCCCGTCCGCAGCAAGGATAGAAATTTGGCCCATGAAAGCTGTTCCCCCATCGCATCCACGGCCACCAGCGAAATCAACACATCACGGAATGCATTCATCTGCCTAATTTCTTGATTACTGCGCCGCACTTCCAAATCAATACTGGCCTGCACAAAGCCTGTCTCCTTGAGTAACTTATGCACGGTCTCCACCCAGTCATTGGCTGAACGCTCATGCCTGTTCCATACCACCAGGTTTTTTAGCACTTCCAACAATTCCGGCAATGCCTGCAGATCAGAAGATTTCAACAGGCTTTTGAACGTCATACGGTGACGATTATTTTTCCGCAATGTCGCATCGAGTCTGGCACGTTCAAAACGCTCATTGTCATAACCCTTCAACCACGGCGAAAACAGCAGGGCTGAAAAATCATCGAAAGAGAGTGAAAGCTCGCCAGCCAGAGCCAGCATATGCAACAATTGCGCGATCATTGGCGTATCAGCCAACCGCTCGCCGTTGATGGCGACCGCCTGCATCGTACCGTATGGATCGCAGCGTAATTCCGGCATCAGCGCATGATTCAGCGCTCGCTTTAACCCGGACAGATCTTTCACAGCATCGGAGGTCGCAATGGTAATGCGTGCCGCCGGCCTGTCTGCCAGCAAATCCTTGATACGCGCCGCAACATGGTTGAACTCCGCCTGCACATTGTCACAAGCACACAGCGTAGCCACCGCAGGCTTTGCGTCATCCTGCACCTGCGCCAATTGAACACCCGTCTCCTGCAAAGCCGACAACAAGGCTTGCTGCATCGGGGTCATCATATCGAAGCCAGCTAGCAGGATAGATTCCGGCTTATCAATTGCATCGATGCATTGAAGTAATCGCGGCCCAATATCAGCCGCCAGCATCCGTCCGGATAAAGCGTTATCATCCAGTTGTTGATGCATGGCATGTATCCAGCGCAGCAACGCATCCGCCTCATCCCCGCCAAATTGCAACGCGTCAGCATCAATGCGGTATTCCTGCATGATGGCGTATGCATCGCGCGCATGCCCCGCCAAACCGCGCAGTGAAGCAGCCGACTGTTCCATACCGCCATAAGGCTTCGATAAATCGACTCGAAGGTCTGTCCCAATGACTCGTTCCCACAGCCAGCTTTCCTGCATCCGGTTCAGCGCCACCGGCATCGACGCCTGTGCTGCCGCCACATCACTCATCCAGCCATGCCAACTCAATACATTCGGTGTTTCACATACCGCACATCCGGCATCCGTCACCAGCCGTCGTTTCCAATCCACCGCCAACGGCGCGGAGGCCGTCAGCAGCAACCCGCCGGATTTCAAACATGCCAAAGTTTCCGAGTGATCAAGAAAAGGGACTATCAATGATTGCTCTTCTACCAAATCAATTTTTCAATGATTGATTATGTTGCGGCTCATTACGCCAATGCCCCGGCACAATCTTGCCTGATTTATCACTATGAGCTGGCACATATTGATGTACCCCATGATTCGTTTTCTGCTCCAACAACATAAAAACGAATACAGCGCAGGTCAGACTAACCGCCACCACCATTGCATAAAACCAAAATGGAGTGCGTGATTCGTCCACGGGGGTAATATCAATGACTTCCGGCTCATGCGCTTTTTCACGCCGCTGCTTGGCGCGTAACAGCAACAGCAATACCAGGTTACGCAGCACCACCATGACCAACGCCGGCCCAAAGAAAAAGAATACCGCGATCACCAGTTCACGAATCATGATTCAGCCAGTTCCTTCATGCGCCTGGCATAGACGATAACATCCGGCTCGCGTCCGGCGCGCTGGGCGTAATAAACCGTTTCGGCCAGCACTTCAAGGCATTGATGCAGTGCATCGTGGCGATCCATTTTTTTTATGGTCATCATATGGTCGAGCGCTCTGGCCAATTCGGGCGGATGTTTGGTGGCCGCCTGTTCTTCCAACGCCAGATGCAGGGACAGGTGCAGATACGGGTTCATGCCATCATCGACTTCAAAATCACGATCCAGAAAATCATCCATATCATCAAAGAAATGATGATATTCCGGGTGCATGGCAATCACGCGGGCGATGCGCACTTCCAACGCATTCAGCGGCAACTTCGCCTGCGCCTTGTGCCAGGCATCCCAGAAAATCTGGCGATGCGCCCGTAACTGCTCTCTGCTCGGGCCGTTCGCTTCATTCATCTATGACTCCATCCACGCTGCGCTTAGGCTCTAACAAGAAATACATCGCGCAAAATGCCTAAGAAAATATTGTCCAAGCATGGCATATTACTTAACGATCTTGGCGACTTGGCGAGCGTCAGGCTTGAAAGGCAATGCTCTCGCAGAGCCGCAAAGCTCGCCAAGGAAGTAATCTTTGTGATTCATGCAGTTTGCTTCCGGCTTCGCCGAGTTAGTTCATGCGTTGCCAAACTGTAGCAGGATTGCGGCAATGATACATCCGCAGTTTCCAACACCGGCAGCCAGTAAAGGCGATTTCTGAAGTGGCGACCCATACTGTCCGGATGGAAAAAATATCCCGTTGCATGGGGAAAAATATTCCCGTCGGCAACAAATACCCATGCTACATACATCATAACTAAATGAAATCATAAGATTTTTTACAATCCGGAAACTGGCAACAAACTTGCGATGCAAGGGCAGGCAAACAATTTAAGTACGCAATTTGAGTACGCAGGGCAGGAGTAAACAATGCAATTAGGTTTTTTTATTTCAGGCGTGGCCGGGCAGATGGCGCAGGGCAAACTGGATAATATCAGTAACAACCTAGCCAATGCCAACACCACCGGCTTTCTGGAAGATCGCGTCGCCTTCTCTTCCCTGATGTCCAATAAAATGGGCCGCAATGGTACGCCCGACCAGACATCATCTGCATTCCTTTCGATGAACCGGCAGTATGTCAGCACGCAGGCGGGCTCCATTCGTCATACCGGCAATGATTACGATTTCGCTATTCGTGGCGACGGTTATTTCCGCGTCCGCATGAACAACGGTCAGCAGGCACTGACGCGGGCCGGTAACTTCAAAATCGACGCCGATGGCAATCTGCTGACACAGGGCAATTTACCGGTGCTGGATCAGAGCGGCTCTCCGATCAAACTGACCGCCGGTGCCGTTAGCGCCACTGAAAACGGCACTATCTATGTCAATGGCCAGCCGGCTGCCGATCTAGGTGTCACCATGCTCAAAGATGAACGCCAGATCCACAAAGTGGCTGGCGTGCTGATCACCACTCCAGCCAGTAATCTCGCCAAACCCGATAAAACCATATCGGTGCTGCAGGGATCGCTGGAAGACTCCAATGTTAATTCCATTAAACTCATGGCGCAGATGATTGACACCATGCGCTCTTACCAGTCAATGATGAAAATTGTTCAACAATACGATCAGCAAGCCGGCATGCTTAATAACAAAGTCGGTACAGTACAGGGATAAGGGAGCTAAATTATGATGCGATCATTATGGACCGCCGCCACCGGCATGGCAGCACAGAGTCTCAATGTGGATGTGATATCCAACAATATTGCCAACGTCAATACAAACGGTTTCAAACGTGGCCGGGCCAATTTTCAGGATCTGATGTATCAACAGATCAAAGCGCCGGGCTCGGAAGCCAGTTCAGCCGGCACTCAGGTGCCGACCGGCATCCAGATCGGTCTGGGCGTCAAAGCGACCAGCGTCGACAGCATTTTTTCAGAGGGCAGCTTCCAGCAGACCAATAATCCACTCGATCTGACCATTCAGGGACGCGGTTTCTTCCAGGTACAGCTACCCAATGGTGACACGGCCTATACCCGTAGCGGTAAATTCAGCGTTGACTCGCAGGGGCAGCTTGTCACCCAGAATGGCGATCCCGTACTGCCTGGCATCACCATTCCCACCGATGCCCAAAATATTCATATCGCCCCAGACGGCACCGTTTCAGTCGTCCAGCCGGGCGCGACCCAGAGTGTCGTGGGGCAGATACAGATTGCCGACTTTATCAATCCGGCCGGACTCACCCATCTGGGAGCCAATATGTATCAACCCAGCAATGCCTCCGGTCAGCCGGTAATCGGTAACCCAGCTGCAAATGGGCTGGGCGCTATCGGACAAGGTATGCTGGAGATGTCCAATGTCAGCATGGTGGAAGAGATGGTCAACCTGATTGCCGGCCAGCGGGCCTATGAAATGAATTCTAAAGCGATTAAAGCGGCCGATCAGATGCTGCAGACCGCTAATAGTCTCAGGAGGTAAGCATGTTCACCCTGTTATGCCTGAAACGATACAGTACACGGCTGCTGGCACTATCTCTGCTGACGCTGCTGCCTGCCATGAGTTTGCCTGCTTTTGCACTGGCAACGCCGGGTTTCGCCCTGCAGCGCTCACTGGCATCGTTTTTCAGGCATGGCGTGGTGGTGCGCGGCGCTAGCGCCGAATTAATTCGGGTGGAACGCTGGCCGGATACGCAGGCCGCAGTGCGCTGGTCGCTGCCGACCTCGCTGCACCGCCATCCCAAACGCTTTTCGCTGATTGCCGAACGGGGAGGCAAACGCTGGTATGTGCCGGTGCGTGTGCACTGGTGGGCTACTGCCATTGTGATGAACCGCTCTGTTTCGGCACGAACCTTGCTCACACAGGGCATGTTAACAAAAAAACGCACAGATATTGCCGGTCATAGCGGCCAATGGAGCGAACATGCCGGTGAACTGGCTGGCATGCGCCTGAATCGTCACATGAACAAGGGCGACGTGGTGCTGAGCAATTATGTCAAACGCCCTCCGCTGATCAAACGCGGTGACCTGGTACGGATCATGCTGGATATGGGGCAGTTACATATACGCACTGAAGGCAAGGCGCTGCGTACCGCCGGTCGTGGCGAACGCATTCTGGTCAAAAATCTGCACAGCCATGAAGTCCTGCAAGGCGTGGCTGAGGATTCTGACGTCGTTCGGGTAACATTACGGGGGATTCCGGGATGAATATTGCTACGATCACCTGTCTACTTGCAGTTTCGGCTATGGCCATCACCGGTTGCATGCCAAGAGCGGACAAGGTTGCCAATGCCAAACAGCATCAGGCCGTGGAGCAGGCTCTGAACACGCAGGCTCCCGATACATCACGCACCGGTTCATTGTGGGCCGGAGGCGGCAATGGACTACTCTCCGACCCCAAAGCGGCGCGGGTAGGCGATCTGGTGACCGTACTGGTATCTGAAAATGCTAAAGCCACCCGCTCTCTGGGCAGCAACCAGAGCAAGAAGTCCGATCGCAAGTCAGGTCTTTCCGCCAGCCTCAAATACGGCGCGGCGCTGGCCAACAAGGATGTCAATCCGTCCGGCGATGTTGGCATGACCAACTCAAAAACATTTAACGGTTCCGGCTCGACCAACAATTCGGATACCCTGACAGCCAGCGTCACGTCGGTTGTCATGCATGTTTACCCCAACGGCAATATGCGCATTGAAGGCAAGCGCGTGCTCAATGTGAACCATGAACCACAGGAGATCACCTTCTCCGGCGTGATACGTCCAATCGACATTAGCGCCAGCAATACCATCCCATCGTCCAAAGTCGCGCAGGTGCACATCAGTTATGGCGGCACCGGTACGCTGGCCACGGTCGCACATGAGGGCTGGGCGTCACAGGTTCTGGATCAAATATGGCCATTTTAAACTGCTGCCGCTTCAGCCTGCTGCTGGCCCTGCTTATCGCTGCGCTTCCCATGCAGACTCAGGCCGAGCGCATCAAGGATCTGGCTGATATCGAAGGCGTACGCGGCAATGCGCTGGTCGGTTACGGGCTGGTCGTCGGTTTGAACGGCACCGGCGATTCATCGACATCTTCTCCGTTTACAGTCAGTAGCATCACAGCCCTGCTTGAGCGGCTCGGCGTCAATGTAAGGGCCGATATCAAAAAAATGAAACCCAAGAATATTGCCGCAGTCATGGTCACAGCCCAACTGCCGGCATTTGCCCGTCCCGGCGTGCAGATCGATGTGACCGTTTCCAGCATCGGCGACGCCAAGAGCCTCAGAGGCGGCACGCTGTTGGCCGCTCCATTGCTCGGAGGTAACGGCCGGCCCTATGCAGTGGCCCAGGGCGGCGTTTCTATCGGAGGATTCGCCATAGCCGGAAAAGCAGCCAGCACCACCAAAGGGCACCCCACCGCCGGACGCATTCCCAATGGCGCACGGGTGGAAAAAGCGGCACCTCGTGGCTTCTCCCCCGGTCAGGATCATATCACCCTGACCCTGCATAACCCTGACTTCACTACAGCCGGCAACATGCAGAACGCCATCAACGCCAAACTCGGCAAAGGCATGGCCAATGCCATTGATGGAGGCACGGTGCAGGTATGGAATCCACTGGGCAATGCCGTCGCCCTGATCGGTAAAATTGAACAGATTGATGTGGCCATCGATCACCCGGCCGTAGTCATTTTAGATGAACGCACCGGCACCATTGTAATGGGCCAGGAAGTGCGCATTGACACCGTTGCTGTAGCGCATGGCAATATCACAGTCAACGTCACTGAAAACCCTCAGGTTTCCCAGCCCAACGCCTTTGCCGGTGGACAGACTACCACGGTGAATCGCAGTAGCGTCAATGTAAAGGAAGATAAAGCCAAACTGGTGGTACTGCCCAAACAGGTATCACTTTCCAAACTGGTCAGCGCGCTTAATGCCGTCGGCGCTACGCCCAGCGATCTGATGGCTGTATTGCAAGCGATCAAGGCGGCCGGCGCCCTGCATGCCGAATTGAGGACGATGTAATGCGTGATCTGGTTGAGACTGTTATTGACGGCATCCTGCAGCGGGAAAAGATGCAGCAACATGCACAGCGACAACAGCGACATGACGCCACCATCAAATCTAGACCAGCGTCGACCAAAGCCATCAACCATGCACATCTGTATGCTGCGCCCGGACAAACTATTGCATCCGGCAAGGATAAAGATCCTGCTCTGTGGAAAGTCAGCCGCCAGTTTGAGGCTATTTTTGTGCAGCAGATGATGTCGGAAATGCGTAAAACCGTACAAAAGTCGGATGTTATGCCAAACGGTTTCGCAGAGGATGTGCATGGCTCGATGATGGATGATGCCATCGCCCAGGCCAGCGTCCGGCATCACAGTTTCGGTATTGCCGATAACATTTACCGGCAACTGGAAGCGGCTCAATCTCATTCGAAACAGCCAGCACCGATACCTCATCATCAGTCCATTCAAGATATTTCGGACTCTGCCGATAAATTAAACATGAACACCGATCTTACTTTGGAGGCCAACAGCCATGCGCATTAACAGCTCAGGAGGCCCGACAAATATCAGGAAGTCGGGCAACGCTGCAAAAAGTAAAGGTAAAAGCGCCACTTCCGGTCAAGGTAGTGATTCTGTCAAGGTTAGTGACGCCGCATCGCTACGGGAAAAAGCACAGCTCATGTTTGGTGAGATGTCGGCAGTTCGCATGGATCGTATCGAAGAGATACGTGACGCGCTGGAGAGTGGCAAATTCCAGTCGGACAGCCGCAAAGTCGCCACACAGATAGTCAGCAATGCACTGGCGGAGCACCCATGGTCATGAATCCCAAGCGCATGAACCCCAAGAGCATGAACGAGCTGTCCGACAATGCCATGCAAAAGCTGCAAAGCCTGCTTGAACAGATGAATGTCTGCGCGCGGGAACTCGAATCCATCACCCAGGATGAGTACGAAGCTATTCGTAGCCTGGATGCAGAAAAAATATTGCAGATGGGCGATCGGCGCATCCTGGCACACCAATGTCTTGAGCAACTTGAACAGCAGTGTCGCAATCTGTTGACCCGTGAGAATATTCCCGGCCAGATGACGCTATCAGCGGTGATTGATATGTACACCGGCATTGATGCGACGGAATTCCAGGCGCTACGCAGAAACCTGTATGAGCGTATCGTCAAGGTAGACCAGCAGAGTCAGGAAAATCGCATGCGTCTGCATGCAGCCTACAATGTATCCACCACGATTCTGCAGAGCCTGGGACTGAGCGCTGCCGAGCAGACCTATCAGCGCAGGACGACAGGATGATTTTTGACAGTCTCAATATCGCCGCCAGCAGTCTGCAAGCCCAGCAGCGGGCGATGGATGTGGTGTCACACAATATCGCCAACGTCAATACGCCCGGCTACTCTCGCCAAACTGCTGATCTGGCGACCCTCACATCGGAAAAAGTTGCCGGACTGAATCTGGGGCGCGGCGTCGGCGTGATGAATGTGCGCCGTATCGTGGATCCGATCATTGCTCAGGCACAGCTCAATAACGGTTCACAACTGGCCTACTGGGACACCACCCACACAGGACTCAAGGCAGTCGAAAATGTCTTCGGCAGTCTGCAAAGCACCGGGCTGGCATCGGCTCTGGATGGCTTTTTTCTGGCATGGAAACAGCTGGCCAACAACCCGCAGGATCACGGTCAGAAAGTCAATGTCAGAGCTAAAAGCAGCGTGCTGGTCGATAGCCTGAATAATATGAAACAGCAGCTTGGAACAGTTCAGGCCAACACTGATGCCAACATCAACCAGAGCATCACCAAAACCAATCAGATTCTGGATAATATCGCTTCGCTCACCATGCAAATCAACCGCCATGAAGCCGGCAACAAAGGCGCTGTCGGACAAGCCAACGATCTGCGCGACCAGCGGGACCAGGCGGTGCGCGATTTAACCAAGCTGATTCCCGTTCAACAGGTCAACACCGCCGATGGCGGCCTGATGCTGCAGACTCTGGGTGGTGATCTGCTGGTGCAGGATGGCAACGCCCGCCATCTGGCCCGGGGCGCAGCAGGTAGCGGAAACTTTTCCACCATTGTCATCCAGGGCAGCAGCAGCGCTATCGACCAGTCACTTCAGGGCGGTCAACTCGGTGGCATGATCAATCTGCGCGATAATAAAATGGGCACATACATCCAGAAGATCGACAGTATTGCCGCCAATCTGATCTTTTCTACCAACCAGATTCATGCCAGCAGCGCATCTTCTACGCATCAGAGTACATTAACATCCGAGCAGGCGAGTAACGTCTCGCTGCCACTGGATTCCACACAACAGACCGTGCCCTTTGCATCTAAAATTAAGACAGGCAGTTTCAAACTTCATGTCTACGACAATACCGTCACACCGCCTGTAGCCAGCCGTACGGTCATTAACATTACAGCTGGCACAACAACGATGAGTAATATTGTCACGGCTATTAATGCTGTAGCGGGGGTATCCGCCTCCACAGATGCATCGGGTCATTTAAGCATCACAGCGGCAACAAACCACACATTTTCGCTATCCGGTGATACCAGCAATACGCTGGCAGCGTATGAAATAAACTCTTTTTTCCATGGCAATAGTGCGGGTTCGCTGGCATTATCAAGTAATATAAAAAGCAATGCAGATGCAATCAATACAGGACAAGCAGATGCTGCCACATCGGTAGTTCAGACTGGCGACAACAGCGCCGCACTATCCATTCTGGCACTGCAAAATTCTGCCATGAGCATTGATGCCACTCCGAGTGTCAGCCTGCATGATCGCACCACATCGCTCTCCACGCTTTATGGCACCGATACCGCCATAGCCTTGCAACAAAAAGATTATCGCACTGTTGAATCCGATTCACTGAAGAGTCAGCGGCAGGCGGTTTCCGGCGTCAATGTAGATCAGGAACTGGTTGCCATGCTTAAATTCCAGCGAGCTTATCAGGCCTCTGCCAAGGTGATCACCACCACCAACCGGATGCTTGACTCGCTGATGGGGCTGATCCGATGAGAATTTCTACCAGTATGCTGTATAACAATCTGCTGACCGGCATTCGCAACCAGCAAACCATCCTGAACGATGGCAATGCCAAAATTTCTTCCGGGACCCGCTTCCAGACACCGGCTCAGTCCGGCCTGGATTACAAGGTTTCACTGGATATCCGACACGCCCAGGTTGCCGTTCAAAGCAGCGTTGACGCCAGCAAGGCGGTTGAATCCCGCCTCAACATCAGTCAGACAATACTCAATGACATGAGCAACATTTTTAAACGCACCCAGGTGCTGGCGGTGCAGCAGGCATCCGGTCAGTTAAGCAGTGCCAATCGTCAAGTTGCCTTGCAGGAGGTGAATCATCTGGCCGATCAGTTCCTGGCCGATGCCAATCAGAAGTGGCAGGGCCAGTCCCTGTTTGCCGGTACTGCAGTGGATAAAGCAGCCTTCACCAAAGACGCCGCAGGCATTGTGACCTACACGGGAAGCAACCATGATCGTATTGTCTCAATCAGCGATAACCAGCAGATCATCAGCAATATCCGTGGCGATAATCCCGCCTTTAGTGCGGCTTTTTCAGCCCTGCAGGGGTTTAAAACGGCGCTAACCAATAATGATTCCGCCGCCATTCAGACATCGCTCGGCGCTCTCAACAGCGCCGGTGACGGCATCATCAACCTGACCAGCGATGCAGGGGCCAGACTGGGCGCAGTACGCATATCCAGAACATCCTTTGAAGATATGAAGTTGAGTCTGGACAAGCAGCTCAACCAGCATGAAGGCGTGGATATCCCCGCCGTGGTAGCCCGGATGCAGCAATCCAGCATCGCCCTGAAAGCGGCCTATCAGCAGATCGCCCAACTCAAATCGCTTAGTCTGACGAACTTCCTCAGGTAGCGATTGATGCTGGTGCTACGCAGAAAAATCGGTCAGGTCATCCGTATCAATGATGATATCCGCATTATTATTCAGGATGTGCAGAACGAACATATTGTACGCATCGGTATTGAAGCGCCGAAAGATGTTCCTGTGCACAGGCTGGAGATATACAACCTCATTCAGCAAGAAAACAGGTCTGCTGGCGGCGCAGACGCCCTCAAATGGTTAAAAGGAGTATCAGATGACAGCAGTTCAGGCGGTACAGAAGAGCATCATGACTGAAGCTGAACCCGATCACGGCGGCGCCTTTCACTTTCCGCAGGGCATGGCCGGGTTTAGTGATGCCTGTGATTACGGTTTTATTTATCAGGGTCATGGCGACATTGTTTGCATCCAGTCCACCGATCATCCCGAAGCCGCTTTTCTGCTAACGCAGTGGGATGAACAGCGTTTGGGATCTGTTCCAACGCTGCCGGTCGAGCTGTGTCAATGCATTCATGCCAATAATCAGGAGCAGATCATGTGGATGCTCGTGCTCAATCCCTTTGCCGACCATGCTTGGGTTACAGCCAACGTGAAAGCGCCTGTCGCCCTTAATATAGAAGCGCGAATGGGACTGCAATATATTCGTCAGGAGCGGGAACTGGACATCCGCTACCACTGGCAGCGCCAACCCAGTTAACACATCTGCGTTGTGCTTGATGTTTTTGACTTCCTCTGTGCTCTCTGTGTACTCTGTGGTTAAAGCTTCGTTTGATTCCGGCTTTGCTACTCTCGCACGCCTTTGCTAGATTCGCTCGATTGAAAACAGCATGCGTTTTCCGCATTGTTTATTTCATGTAAACAGATCGGATTCCCAAGGAAACAGATTCATGTCATTTGATCTCCAGCCTATAATGGTATCAGGAAAAGAGGTATTGCCCTTAATTGAAGGTGGTAAAGGCGTGGCCATCTCCACCGGTGAAAGCTCCGGCGCCTGGGCGGCAGCCGGTTGCGTTGGCACATTTTCGGCTGTCAATGCCGACAATGTGGACGAAAATGGCGAGATTATCCGCACCGTCTATGCAGGACGCAGCCGCATGGAGCGCTTTGAGGAACTCGTAGCGCAGGGCATTAAGGGCGGCATCAAACAGGCGCAAATTGCACATGAGATTTCCGGCGGCCATGGTCGGTTGCATATGAATGTATTGTGGGAAATGGGCGGCGCCGAGCGCGTTCTCGAAGGCGTGATGGAAGGCGCCAAAGGCATGATTCATGGTATTACCTGTGGCGCAGGCATGCCGTTTAAGCTGGCAGCGCTGGCAGCAAAATATAACGTCTACTATTATCCGATTATATCATCGGCACGCGCTTTCAGGGCGCTCTGGTTGCGCTCTTATCGCAAGCAGCCTGAACTGCTTGGCGGTGTCGTATACGAAGATCCGTGGTTAGCTGGCGGCCATAACGGTCTGTCCAATTCAGAAAGCCCTGATGTGCCGGAAGATCCATATCCGCGTGTCGCCGCCCTGCGTAAAACCATGAATGATTTCGGTTTGCAGAACACGCCGATTATTATGGCCGGCGGCGTCTGGTATTTGCGGGAGTGGGCCAACTGGCTGAATAATCCGGAAATCGGCCCGATCACCTTCCAATTTGGCACTCGCGCCCTGCTGACGCAGGAAAGCCACATTTCCGATTTGTGGAAAAAACGTCTGATGACCTTGAAGGAAGGCGACATCAGCCTGAACCGCTTTTCGCCAACCGGTTTTTATTCATCGGCAGTGTATAATGCCTTCCTGCATGAGTTGTATGAACGTTCGGATCGGGAAATCGCCTTTGTCGATCATCCTGCCGGTGATCACTCTGAACTGTTTACCTTCGGTGTGCGCAACAAAAAGGTATATCTGACCAGACACGATCTGAAACGCGCCCATGATTTTATGGCGGATGGCTTCAGCAAGGCCTTGCCCACGCCGGATTCCACGCTGGTGTTTGTCTCACCTGAAAAAGCTAAACAAATACGCCAGGATCAACTCGACTGCATGGGTTGTTTGTCGCAATGCAAGTTCAGCAACTGGGCTGCCAATGATCGCGGCACCACCGGTCACAAAGCTGATCCACGCAGTTTCTGCATCCAGAAAACCCTGCAACAAATCGCCCATGGCGACGAACCGGATAACAATCTGATGTTTGCCGGCCATGCCGCTTATCGCTTCGCCCAAGATCCGTTTTTCGCCAATGGTTTTGTCCCCACTACCAAACAGTTCATCGAACGTCTCTGCACCGGTGACTGATCACCAACCTTCATCTACTTCAGTAAGATCATCCGGTTCGGCGCGAACAAAAGCTTTCGATACCACCTCATCAATCTCCTGGCTGACATATGCTTCGCCCGGCAAAATATGAATGCATCGCAATACCCTGCCATCCGGTAATTTCTGCTCATCCAGATCCTTTTGTCTGAAACCGTGGCCTAATGACAACATCGTACCGTATTGCGCCATTACGCGTGATCCGTGACCTATACCTGCCAGTTGGCTGGCCAGCGTGACCGGAGCCCCGATAATAGTGAACTCCTTTCTGCGCCCTACGCCCAGATGACCCACCGCAACCTCGCCAATCGCCATACCGGCGCGAAAACTAATAGCGCCGCCATCCGGACGACGGATAGCCATTCTCCTGCCCGCTTCAAGCATGGCGAGAGCGGCCTTAGCTGCCTGGTTCTCATGGCATTTCAGATCAAACGGATGGTTGAAAACAGCGACCAGCCGCGCATCGCATATCCGATCCACATGGCCGCCAAAGGCATGCACAACCTGCTGGAACAGCGTGAAACAGCGATTGAGCATGGCAATCGCCTGTTCACTGTCCATCTGTTGTAAACAAGTGTCAAAATCGGCCATCTCAACCGCCACGATACTGACTTCCCGCTTCAGATGCTCATCCAGTCGCGTGTTTCTGTCATATTCATCCGCCACCAGATGCGGCCGTTGATAGCGCCCGTACAGATCATACACTTTTTCTCGATGCTCCAGTTTGGAAACCATTTTATTGAATTGATAGAATGCCTTGCCAAATTCGTTGGCCGAGCAGATCGGCAGTTGTACGGCAAAATCACCGCTGGCCACCCGTTTGGAGGCCCGGGCCAACAAGCGTAGCTGTTTGACGATGCGACCACTCATGGCGTACGCCAACAGCGTCGCCAGCAGTGCGATCGCCGCCGCCACAGCAATCAGATGCATTTTGATCCGCAGGTCATTTTGACGCCACGATTTGCCGGGGAACAACACGACGACAGAGCCCAGTTGCGTGTTATTGTAAGTGATGCCCATACCATACCATTGATCCAGCCCCGCCACGGGAGCGGGCGCTGCCGGCAGCGCCGCCAATGATTCAATAGCGTCCGGAATCACGGCATCACCGAACTGCTCCGTTTGCCCATCGTCCCAGCGCAGAAAAACCGCTGCGCCGGGCAGGTGATGTGTAAACACCTTGATCAGGTGGTTCACTTCCGGTCTGGACACGGCCACCATCGGCATTTTCAATTCGTCCGCCAGCAGAGTGGTCAGCAGCGCCGCCTGTTCATGCTGACTGTCTCGCCATGCCTGTTTTTCAATATTGGCAATACTGATCATCATGGCGACTGCCACGATAGCGACCAGAAAAATTGTCAGCAAACTCCACAGCGTACGCAGCGACATCGTGCCTCCCTATGACTTCTCGAATAGCTAAATCCGGCATACAGCAATCCAGAATGGACTAGCATATTGTTTGCCAACCATCATTCTGCCACCCACATACAGCCACGAAGATAAACTTTTGGGGCTTCCAGGATTCTTGCCGCCTACACTGTTGGCTTTGATAACGGCTTGATCAGATAGCTTTGGCCGCAAATTTGCTTAGCTACAGTTGATCACATCAGTTGATTACTTTATTTATTCCATCTATTCTTATCAGGAGCGTCATATGGATCTATCAACGATTGCAGGCATTATGGTGGGGCTTGGGCTGATTGTGTTGTCGATCTTTCTATCGGCTGTACAGCCCGGCGTTTATGTCAACCTGCCGGGACTGCTGATCGTCATTGGCGGCACGATGGCAGCCACGCTGGTCAGTTTTCCAACTCAGGAACTGCGCAAGGTGTGGCGCGTGCTGGGCAATGTGTTTCGCAACCGGGAATATTCCATCCGGGATGATATCTCCGAGATCGCCCACGCCGCCCGCCTGCGCCGGCATGGCGATCTGGCCCGCATTGAGGATCAACTGGAGCGCATCGCCAATCCGTTTTTGAGGACTTCCATCCAACTGGTCATTGATAACACACCGCCGGGTGAAATCGTCAATATACTGCAGTGGCGCATCAAACGCCTGCGTGAACAGGAACGGGCCGAGGCCCATATCTTTCATACCATGAGCATTTATGCACCAGCCTTCGGCATGTTTGGTACTCTGGTCGGCATGGTCAATATGCTCTATGGCATGAATGGCCCTGATCTGCTCAATGTCGGCCATAATATGGCCGTCGCCCTGATGACCACGCTATACGGACTGGTACTCTCCAATCTGATTTTCAAGCCCATCGCCATCAAGGTGGAACGGCACACCGAAAAGCGAGCCATGATTATGCGCATGATTGTCGAGGGCACGATCATGCTGGCCGGTAACCGCAGCCCGGTCTTTATCCGTGAAACCCTGAAATCATTTTCCGCCCAGCATGATGATGAATTACGCGGCGAAAGCAGTGAGTTTACCGATGAACTGCGTCCTGCCAAAAAATCATCAGGCAAAAAACAGCGCAACCTGGATGACGATTTCTGATGGCTGAACAGAGCGACAAAACAGCCGACCTCTATCCCGATTCCAGTATGGAATCCATTCGCAGCCATATTCTGGCCGACCCTGAGCGCATGTTTGACGATGAGCCTGCACAGACCATCACCCAGGATGGATGGATGGTCGCCTATCTGGATCTGATGACCCTGCTGCTGGCCCTGTTCATTATCATGGGCGCTATCAGCCACTCCAAAGCCGGTGTCAAAATGCAGGCCCCCTCTTCACCGCAAAAGACCGCATCACAGGGCGCAACGGTTTCGGACAACGCCACCGTGCAGCGACAGGGGCAGAGGAAGGGGATGGAAGAGAGCGTGCAGCGTATCCTGGGCAGCAATTCACTTGGCGGCGTCATGGATTATAAACTGTCACCGGGAGAGGTACGTCTGCAGATGCATGCCAATATGCTGTTTGACGCCGCCGATACCAAACTGAATAAAAAGGCATTGCGCACGCTCAAAAATATTGCCCGCGTACTGGATCATTACAAGGGCAAAATTGAAGTGGCAGGCCACACGGATAACACGCCGCTCGGAAAAGGTCGGTTCAAATCCAACTGGGAGCTCTCCAGCGCCCGCGCTGCAGCAGTCGTGGAAGCACTGATCAATCTCGGCATTGCCCAGAATCGCCTGCACGCCACCGGCTATGCAGATACCCGACCGATTGCATCCAACGCCACGCCGGAAGGCCGCGCCCGCAACCGCAGGGTGGAATTTATTGTCGAGATGGGGCCGGAATTTATCTACGAGCGTTGATCATTCAGCGCCCTGCCCCATGCAGCATCCAGGGCGCTGACATCAGAATAAAAATGCGGTGAGAAACGGATACCGCCGGCCCGGTGGGCGCACACCATGCCGCCCGCCATCAGCCTCCGGTACAGATTGGCATGGCCATCATCATCCAGGTGAAGATGGCGAAAGGTCACAATGCCTGCATATCGACCGGGCCTTGCCGGCGTAATCAATTCCAGTTCGGGGTTCGATTTTACCCATGCCATGACTGCCTCCGCATTGGACAGCACATCCGCTTCAACCTGCGCCATGCCGATCTCTTCCAGTAGCGACAGACTGGCATTCAAGGCATGAATACCGAGCATATTCGGACTACCCGGCTCAAAGCGTCTGGCTGCTGCGGCAGGCGACCATTCGGTAGCATCGAAGTCCCCTGCCCGCTCGGCCATGTGCCAGCCGTATTGCAACAAGCTCAATGCATCACGTGCCTCCGGCCTGGAATAGAACACCGCCAGCCCTTCCGGGCCCAGCATCCATTTATGGCCATCTGCCACCACGAAATCGGCATGGCACGCCTGGGCATCAAACTGCAACGCCCCAAGACTCTGAATCGCATCGAGACAGAACAGCACACCAGACGTGTGACAAAACGCTCCCAATCGATCCAGATTCATGCGCAGCCCCGTGCCATACTGCACCGAACTGACCGTCAACAAACGGGTGCGCTTATTGCAAAGCGCCAATATAGCTGCTTCCGGATCATCCCCGCTGACTTCGGCCAGCCGCAGCTCCACCCCTTTCGCTTGCAACGATTTCCACACCATGCGGTTGGAAGGGAATTCCTGATTGGTCGATACGATATTGTCGCCCGATTGCCAGTCCAGACCGTAAGCGATCAGGGATAGCGCTTCCGAGGTGTTTTTGACCAGACCAATGTCATCGACTGATGCAGCATTGAGCAGACGCTTGAGCCTGCCCCGAAGTTCCCGCTCGGTGTTCATCCATTTTGGATAATCCGTCGCGCCCTGAATCATATTTTCTTCAGCGAAGTTTTTTACTGCATCAGCCGTGCGGCGCGGCCACACACCGACAGCGGCATGATTCAAATAGACCAAATCCGGACGCAACGGAAATTCATGTTTTATTGTATTCATCATATTCATAATTGATCCAGCGGGCTCACCACTGCCGCCAGATTCTGCTGCAATACATGGGTATAGATTTCGGTGGTTTTGACATCGGCATGACCAAGCAGTTTTTGCACTACGCGAATATTGGTGCCTGATTCCAGCAGATGCGTAGCAAAGGAGTGGCGCAAGGTGTGCGAGGTCACCCGCTTGTTGATATCCGCTTTGTTGCGTGCGCCTCGAATTGCCTTTTGCAAGCCGGACTCATTGACATGATGGCGGCGAATTTGCCCCGACTGTGGATCTTTGGATAAAGATTTGGACGGGAATACATATTGCCATTCCCATGATTTGGGCGCATGGGGATATTTCTTTGACAACGAGCCGGGCAACCAGACATTGGCGTGACCTTCTCGCAAATCTATTTCAAATATTTCCCGCACCTTGCGTAAATGCTGGCGCAATTCATCGCGCACAGAGGCGGGTAACAATGTTGTACGATCTTTATCACCTTTGCCAGCGCGAATGGTCAGAAATCCATTGTCAAAATCAATATCCTGAACCCGGAGGCGCAATAGTTCCATCAAACGCAAGCCGCCGCCATACATGATGCGCGCCATCAAGCCGGATTCATCACTCATGCAATCCAGCAAACGCACGACTTCATTCTGACTCAACACCATAGGTA
>JALUWF010000042.1 GCA_027019785.1 Mariprofundus sp.
TCATCCATAGTTTGTTTTGTCTAATAATACTACGGTTGATAATCTTTAAAACCATTTCAGAGTGTCTACTATTTCGAAGATTAGACAATTTATGTCTTGCTAATTTTACTCGACTAGCTTGTAATTTTCGACTCATTTCAGCAGTATTCTCAGTCATTTTATTTAATGCCCGGACATATCCTTCAACGGTTTTCTTAGTTTCTTTAGATTGGGATATCAATGATTTCTTCACAGCTGCTAAATTCGCAACTTTCTGTTTTTGAACCGTTACATCAACTAAAGCAGCATTATATTTAGCCTTATAATAATATACGGTTCCAGCCAATCCTGTTATAATTAAGATTATACCAAGCAGCATGATAATTTTTGTTTGCATAATAAATAACCTCGATTGGGCTTTAACTAATTAGAAAGGGGACGGTACAACTATGGACTCGTTAAGATTCAACTTTGTAAACAAATTAACACCAATTAAAGACTCAATAGCATCTATGGAAGTAACCATTTTCGGTAAGTTCTTGGAATGTTGCCGTTTGTTTTCAAACTTATAAGCCCATACGTTCGGGCCATCAATAATGATCTTAAAAAACCCGGATGGTATATCAACAACATTACCTTGTGGGTCATGAAGTACTTTAGTCGGAGGAGTGAATATAGGTCCGGCTACAACGTGAACAACATGATGGGTTTTGATTACATATTTACGAACTTTAGTCTCTAATCTTTTCCAAATTCCTCTATTGAAATTAGCTAATTGAGGAGTCATATTTGTTTGATAAAAAGATTCAATATTTATAGCTCTATCCCTCCGGAAAATACCGGCTGGGGCGATATGCCCTCGATCATATCCAGTATGGATATAGGCGTCGAGTACATACGGATCTCGGGTCGATGGGTCTGTACGGAATGATCCGACCCGTTTATATCTACCTACAACATTCTTGGGATCGACATTGTAAAACGTCAGAATTGGATCATGGATCTTTTCATTGTATAAAACATCATAACCGATATGGCAAATCTGTTTAATAGATGTTCGAGGCGTATTGAATTGATATCCCCCGCTACTATTAATAAACTCACAATTGGTGGCATTTGCCGATATCGATAGGGTAAACATTGAAATAAATAGAATTATAAAACGAAACATATTATTGGTCTCCGTTGGACATATTACCAGAATTATGGTATACAGCAGCTACCGGGGCAGTTATACCAAAGATAGTTGCTATTACTGCTGCTTGTGCGGTTGAAATAGTTGATTGTAAGGAAAACCATACATATGTATTATACAATAGAATGGAATACCCAATTAAAACAAATCTAGGAATTATTCTTAATTGATCTAAACAATAACTAATGTTTGTAATGTATTCAGAAAAACTAATGGATACCTTACTTTGAGAATCAACTTTAACAGATGAAGAGTGATATATTTTGGATACCGGGGCAGTTATACCAAATATAGTGGCAACAACTCCGGCTTGGGCCATTGTTAAATTAGGATGTAAAGTAAACCATAGATAAGTATTATATAATAGGAATGTATAACCACCTATTATAATACGGGGTATGATTCTTAGCATACTAATGGTGTATGTGATATAATCTATAATAACATGTCTCAACTTGGGTTCTCCATTATTGGATTAGAAAACGGCAAAATCTCGATATATGTATAAGTATCCCAGAATTACTAGAACAATAAATAGTCCAAATAATATGAAACAGTCTATATTATTTCGAACGAATCTAAACACGAGCTGTCTCAATTATCCATTTATGATCAAACTGTCGACAATCTAAATGTACCCATGTTGGAGCGATACGACTTGGCTCTAATGCAAGTTTATTAGATTCGGACCAACCATCTTGAAAAGTACTAAGTGATACCAACTCATTTCGAATATTATCGCAATATTCTGCTCGATTATTGAATGGAATTGAAACTGGCCGCAAATCTATAGCTTTACCCATATGATTAGTTGATGTTCGACCATGTTGTTTATTATCAATATGACACCGATAACCACTACTAATTTCCCAGGTTTCATCCGGGTACATAGCAATTATACCCGCCGCAGCCCCAATGGTCATGTGACTGATATATGGATACTCATATTGACAATATGCTTCGATATGAGGTTTGCCATCTCGGTATTGATCTAACATCGACCCATGTCCAAATCCTTCGCATTCACCACATTTACATTTGAGTTTAAATGGATTGAGATTCGATATCATATCATGTATAGCACTGCGAACATTATCGTCGATCGCTCCAGTAGGATTGACATGCTTCATAATCTTGGATTTGAATAGTTTAACACTTTTATAAAAAGCATCCCCCAGTTTACCATCTGGACCATACTTAGTACAAGATCCGAATGCGGCTAAATTACATTGTAAAATCTGATTATCGTTCAATTGAAACCTCCTTCGGCTCAACAACATTCTTAAACACATAATGCATCTCTTCGATCGTAAGATCTGTATTTACAGAGAATGCAATTAAATGGATAGTATCTGTTATACCATGTGAATCTTCAAATCTAAAAATTGGGTGTAAAACTTGACAGGCTTTGATGATTGTGTCTATACGTAATTGACGGTCATCAAACTGGCTCATGCCTTCGCCTTATGATTGCAAGGATCTGTAGAGCCCTCAATCCCATCTATCACTGTTTTATAATCTTGGACATAATATGGGTCACCAGGAGTTTCTTCTGAAGTCATATGTAGCATAAATAATATGCCACTGACGAGTATTAGCATTACACCAATACTTTCGCCGATTTCAATAAGATCGACAACCGTCATTGGAGTGTTGAATATATTCTGTGAAAAGAAATGCAAAACAGAGAATCCAAACCCTACTGTTCCACCGACTAATCCTATAAAGCTAGCAGTTAAATGGTCCGAAAAGTGTTGACTAGTTATCATATCGCACTGACGCTTATCTATATTTCGTCTAGCAACTTTTATAAAACGCATAGCTGATATCAAATACACCGCAGACAAACCACATACGGTTGAATCCAGTAACATCATTAATGGGACTGAAGTAAAATCCATTGTTTCGCTCCTATCACGAACAATCCAAGTAGAAACAATAATGCTGTAACTATTAATGATTTCATAACATGGGATTGTATTTCTATCTTTCTTTTGTTTTTTGCTTTCATTGAAACGTGATCTGTAATATGTTCGGCAGGTCCAATATCCGGAGGAAAATGGAGCCACTCTTTAAGTTTTTGTATTTCTGATCGTTGTTCTTCGCAAGCATCTTTCAGCTTATTAAATTCTTGACGTGATGGCTGCTCCATGCAAACTCCAAATTGAAACAGAATGATGGCACACTATTATAACCGGTGTGCTAGCGGCTTTAGGGTTGTTATACGATTGGTACTTCTATTGTTGCATTCAGATTGAATTGCGTTCTAGTAAGTGGTGCAGCACCAGCATCAAGTTGGACATAACTATTGGAGGTCTGCATAACAGAGAAAGCAATAGCAGTCGCGCTACTTACAAACGCATTCAAAGCTCCACCAATAGCGGATGCCATCTGCATACCACTGCCAACTGGGATACCGATGTGACCTGTACTTACAGCGCCAGTGGCAACCGGAACTACAGATGTATCGATATTATAACCAGGAGGCATACTCAATACATAATTACCAG
>JALUWF010000043.1 GCA_027019785.1 Mariprofundus sp.
CAAACTCAGCGCAAATAATTTGCAATTCCTCAAGGTCGTGTGTTCGAGGAATCATTACCCCATGAAATGCCAAAATTGATTTTAAATATTTTTCTGCAGCCTGCTGGGCATGAAAACATGCAGTATCATATGGCCCTTCGCTGCAAACTGTACGTTTTGCATCTGCAAGATCGCTATCGCCTTTCAACAACCAGCCTCTGGAAAGATCGGCCTTATGCTTCATAAAGCACTCGCCCCTCACGCAAAACTGTCGTAATAAAGGCATTAGGGACCGATTGCCACTCCCTGATCTCTTCAGGAGACCAGACAACTATATCCTTGGCAACACACAAACCTGCAACAGCCTTCCGATAACGAGCAGCCCTCTTGTAGCGGGGAATATCTGAAGGTTCCACCACCAGCAAATCAATATCACTGTCTGCCCTGGCATCTCCACGCGCCCTGGAGCCAAAGAGGACAATCCTCTCAGGAGAACCAGTCTGGCATATTTTGGCAACCATTTCTGTTAATGTGGGTTCCAGTTCTCCATACATACATACACCATCCCGTTAACATTTTGCGTACACATATCAAAGCCTACCGTTCTCTTGCCTCTGATTCCAGAAGGTGAATAAAAAATCGCTATCACACGCTGGAGGCAACACCGTTTGCTTACCAGAAGCAGAGTCAGACATGAGCCAATGTATGTTGCTCTGTCTCTGACACCAGCCACGCGGCAACGCCCCGTGCTTCTGCAAGGCTTCTTTTCCTACCGGGAGTGCATAAATCTGCAACATTGCTTTCGGGCAGCATGAACAGCACTTCCAAATTCCTTGAAAAAATGCGGGGTCAGGCATGAGTAAATGAGTTATCGTGAAACAATTTGGTTTTTAAACCATCCATCTTTTGCCGAAATTGTGCTACCTTCATTGCTCCCTCCCTGATCTTTTTCGCCTGCAAGCTTAATGCCGAAGGATCCCTATGCATACACTTGGCCAGTTTCGCCAATGTATGTTGCTCTGTCTCTGACACCAGCCATGCGGCAACACCCCGCGCTTCTGCAAGGCTTCTTTTCCTACTAGAGCCGCATAAATCTGCAACATCAACATCAAATTCCACGGCAACCGATGTCAGTAACGCTTCCAGTGAAATTTTTACCGCTACTGTCTCATCAGTTTGCGCCATCACCTGCTGTAAAAACTGATCTTCTCCCAATAGACGCGAATCATCACCACCCCGATGAAATTCCGAACGATGCTTCTCATCCAATGCATCCAAAACAAAACATCCATATTGCTCCCTGGCAGAATGAACATCACTTCCAAATTGCGCCAGAACTGCATCACAAGACAGCCATGGAATATCCTCCGTTCCCAGATATGCCCGGTGGCCACTCCATTCATAATCAACCGGAGCAGCAACAAGACCGGCGCGCACAGGATTAAGATGAATATAGCGAACCAACTCCAGCATATAACTGTCCTTATCCACCAGCAACGCCTTATAACGCCCTTGAAACAAGTGGCCCATGCGTTGATATCTGCTATTGATCCAACGGGTATAGCGAAATGACAGGTTTTGCATGATTCTGGAAAGAGGAATATCCGACACCTGGATTGCCAGATGGATATGGTTATCCATCAGACAAAATGCAAGGACGCGGTGACCGAATCGCTCAACTCCTTCCTGAATAAGAAAAAACATCCGGTAATGATCTTCCGGGGAAAAGAAAATATCCTGCCCGCCATTGCCCCGAAGCATCACATGATACAATCCGCCCGGAATATGAATGCGTGGTTTGCGTGCCATGATCTGAATCATACATCCTTACAGCGATTAACTCAATAACTCATGCCTGACCCCGGCACTCCCGGTAATAACTCATGCTGACCCCGGTACCGGTCATTTTTACGGACACATATCAAGCAGCCTTCAAAATGCGAACACGAGCATCAATCTCTGGCCATACCGTTAGCCGGGCTACTCTTAAATCATAATCTTTTTGCAAACCCATCCAAACTTCAGCAGAAGTTCCAAAGCACTTTGACAAACGCAATGCTGTATCAGCAGTGATTGATCTTCGGCCAGCAACAATCTCACTGATACGATTGGCTGGTACATCTATATCTCTGGACAATTTGTTACTACTGATACCCATAGGCTTCATAAAATCTTCCAGTAAAATTTCACCGGGATGGATGGGTGCAAGTTTCTGTTCAATCATATCGAACCTCCTAGTGGTAATCGCTTATTTCTACATCGTAAGCATGTCCATTTCTCCATCGGAAACAAACCCGCCATTGCTTATTTATCCGGATACTCCATTGCCCTTTTCTCTTTCCTGCAAGTGTTTCCAGCATGTTTGATGGAGGCGCGCGGAGGTCATCAACATTGATAGCCTGATCCAAATACAACAGGCGACGACGAGCTTGATTGGCAAAAGCTCTGAATGCAGCAACATCAATATCATTAAACAATTTTTCCGTTTTCTTGCATGTAAATGATTTGATCATAGCGAGATACTATACATAATTCGTATTATGTATAGCGTATAACATACATAACTCACCCTGACCATGAAAATCAACTCAATAACTCATGCCTGACCCCGGTACTCTTCATGCCTGACCCCGGTACTCTTGCTCATCGTTAATATCTCCGCCTTCATGAACACCTCCAGGCAGCAATGCTAAAGAGGACATTTCTATTTTGGAAAAAGCGGACACTTTCATTTTGGGCTTACACACGCCGTTCCAGCGCTTGTAATAAAGTAACGTATAAGTTACCATTCACATCCATGCAGATTAATGAATATATTCAGGCTGATGGCACAAACCCGTATCAAAAGTGGTTTAATGGCTTAAATGCTCAAGCCGCAGCCAAGGTATCGGTTGCAAAAGTGAGATTGGAACTTGGCAACACATCCAATATAAAATGGTTCGATGGCATAGGTGAATATCGAATCAATTGGGGGCCGGGCTATCGGATTTATCTGGTTCAGGATGGAAATCATCTGATTATACTATTTGGCGGTGGCACAAAGAAAACGCAACAGAAAGACATTAATACAGCCAAACAATTGCTGGCTGAATACAAGCGACGCAAGAGCAAAGAGAGGTAAATCATGG
Organism: Mariprofundus sp.; assembly: GCA_027019785.1. Lineage (GTDB taxonomy): Bacteria > Pseudomonadota > Zetaproteobacteria > Mariprofundales > Mariprofundaceae > Mariprofundus. The sequence continues at coordinate 3,108 of JALUWF010000043.1, forward strand.
CACTGACAAGAGATTACAATGAGACCATTAGCGATAGAGCACATAGCGATACAGAATTTGCGAACGCGCTCTTTGATGAGGCAGTCAGCCTTTTTCTAAATGGTGAGCCGGACGTGGCCAGGCTTGTTTTACGCGATTTGGTGAATGCCACCGTGGGATTTGAAACGCTGGCCATGGAGATAGAAAAACCCAGCAAAAGCCTGCACCGCATGTTATCTGCCAAGGGGAACCCTACCATGGATAACCTCACTAAAATTTTCAATGTCCTTAAGCATAAGTTATGTGTTGATTTTGAGGTTCATGCGGTTAGCCATGTGTAAATAAGTGTTTACCGGCACGACATGGAGCATAAGTGCGCAACGGCTTTACGGAACTCAACAACCGCATGCCCGCCATCATGTAAAATCCAATGGTAGTCCCATTTCTTCATTTTATTTTGACCGTCAATATGATACTTGACCCCTTTTTCCTTTTTCGTTTTGACCCCTTTTTCGTTTGT
>JALUWF010000044.1 GCA_027019785.1 Mariprofundus sp.
CCCGCAGGTCGGGTGCTGAATGTAACCGCAGCGCCCGTAGTGCTGGCCTATGGTGCCAGTCCAAAACTGGCCCTGTTCGGTGTGCTGCCCTATGTGGATAAACGTCTGGATATCAATATGGGTGGTACACGTATCAGGCGCGGCGCACATGGTATCGGCGATGCTTCGTTGTTCGCCCGCTACACCATGTTCCAGGTGAACCGCCCCGGTGATACCCTGCGCATTGCGCCGTTTGCAGGCCTGAAAACTCCTACAGGCTCGCACAAGCAGCGCGATGCCTTCGGCCTGGTTCCGCGCATCTTGCAACCGGGTTCTGGTTCCTGGGATCCCTTTGCCGGCATTGCAGTCACGCGCCAAACACTGGATTGGGAGTTTGACATGGCTGCTAAATACCGATTGAACACCGGGGCATCAGGATTCACCTTTGGCGATGAAGCGAGGGCAGATGCCTCGTTTCAGTACCGGGTATTTCCACGCTCGCTGGAGTCCGGAGGCGTGCCTGCGTTTGTCTATGCCGTACTGGAATCCAACCTGATCTGGAATGGTAAAAATAGTGCTCTTGGTGTTACCGACCCCAATAGCGGCGGCCTGACGTGGAATCTTGCACCGGGTCTGCAATATGTCACATCCCGTCTGATACTGGAGACGGCTGTTCAGATTCCCGTCGTGCAGAACCTGAACGGCACAGCGCTGGAATCAGATTGGGTGTGGACAGCGGGATTTCGCTGGAATTTCTTTTTTTAAGATATTCACAAACTTGGACACGAATGAACAGAAGGTGAATGACGAAGCCAGAGAGGCTCCCCTGGGGGACGAATGAAGACAAAGGAGAACATCAATGAGAATATTTAGCGTTTTACTTATCACCGGGCTGCTACTGGCAGCGCCGCTTACACCTGTGAGTGCGCAAGAAAGCAGCACGCAGTCCGCTACCATTCAGGTCGATGGACTGTCCTGCCCGTTTTGCGCATACGGGCTGGAAAAGCACTTGAAAAAGGTCAAAGGTGTTGAAGGTGTCAAAATTAATATGAAGAGCGGCAAAGCAACCGTAGCGATAAAATCCGGAGCGCAAGTCGATGATACCGCACTGCGTGAGGCTGTGACAAAGGCGGGATTTACTGCCCGTGGCGTTACCCGCCAGTGAAGATACTGAGACGTTTTTTACCCTCACTGTTTGGACTGATTGTCGTCGGACTGTTGGCTGGCTGCACAGGTAGCCCTGCCGATGTGCAAGTCTGGGGAGGGCAGGGCAGTGAGCCGGGGCAGTTTAATGAGCCTTTTGACGTGGCGGTGGATGCGGATGGTTTTGTCTATGTCACTGATGTGCGCAACAATCGGGTGCAGAAGTTCACTTCAGATGGCGATTTTGTGCTGGCCTTCGGTCAGCAACAGTTTGAAAAGCCCGGCGGCATTGGCATTGGCCCGGATGGCACGGTGTGGGTCACCGATTACGATCTGGATCGTATTTTTCATTTTGATCCAAACGGAAAACTTATCGCTGCATGGGGTACGGCAGGCGATCAGCCGGGCGAATTTGCATCGCCGGTAGATGTGGCGGTGAATGCTGCCGGATTGGTTTATGTGGTGGATCAGTATCACCATCGCATTCAGCAATTCTCACCGGACGGGCACTTTATCCGCACATGGGGCAAGCAGGGCAAGGTCAATGTGGTGCGCTCGGCGCTGAACTTTCTGGTTTCTGATGGGCATGCCGGTGAATTTTATTACCCATCCCGCATCGCGATTGGCCAGGATAACCGTGTTTATGTCTCCGATGCCTACAACAATCGCGTACAGGTATTCGATTCCGAAGGCCATTTCCTGCACAGTATTGGCGGCATGGGGTTATGGGGCGGGCGATTCCGCGTCGCATCCGGCATCGCTGTCGGTTCCGATGGCAGCCTGTTCGTGGCTGACTTTTACAACAACCGTATCCAGCATTTTGATCATGCAGGTCGCTTCATCGGTGCATGGGGTGGTAAAGGCGATCAACCCGGTCAGTTTTCCGGCCCGACCGGCGTGGCTGCAAGTCGTAGTGGTCGCATCTACGTGGCGGACTGGGGTAATCATCGCATTCAAAATGTTCTGCTGCCGTGATTGAACTGTCCTTTTTCCTTCTTGTGAGGAACTCGTATCAAGCTGTTCATGTTTATCATCGGTCTCAGTATATCTGATAAGGGGGATAATTACCTTGCATTTTAATTATGCCATCTATAGTTTGTCAGGTAATGAATCGATATAAACCACGGCATCTTGAGAAAAAACTCAAGCAGTATGCAGCGCATTTTAAGGTGGTGCTTGTCACGGGAGCGCGTCAGGTAGGCAAGAGCACCATGCTCCAGCACGTATTCTCCGATATGAAGTCCATTATGTTCGATCCTGTCCAGGATTTATACGGTGCCAGGGAAGACCCCGACTTCTTTCTGGACAGCAATCCTTCCCCTCTGATCCTGGATGAAATCCAGTTCGCGCCCGAACTTATTCCAGCTATTAAACGGCGAGTGGATGCGCTTGACTCACCCGGCCAATATTTTTTAACCGGCTCACAGAATTTGTCTATTCTCCGCTCAATTGCGGAAAGCATGGCGGGTAGGGTTGGTATTTTGAACCTTGAGGGCATGACCTCCTATGAAATCTTTGAATGTGAGGAACAACACTGGCTTGCATCATATTTACAAGCACCCGCCAGACTGGCAAGCAATATTCACGGGTTGATCGACACGCCTCCCCTGGTGCGAATGCTCTGGAGGGGAACGCTTCCCGGCCTTCTGGATATGCCTGATGAAATTGTGCCCGGATATTTTCGTTCATATATTCAGACCTATGTGGAACGTGACATTCGTTTGCTGGAAAATATCAGGGAGCTGTCCACATTCGACAGATTTATCGGTTTGAGTTCAGCCTTGTGCGCTCAGGAAATAAACGCCTCGCAACTGGGAAGGGAAATAGGCGTTACTCCGGCCACGGCCCGACGTTGGCTCGATTTGCTGGAACACACCTTCCAGTGGCTTGAACTGTTTCCCTACCATGGCAATACGATTAAACGAATCAGCGGCAAACGCAAAGGGTACTGGCGAGATACTGGCATCGCCGCCTATCTGCAACGCATCTCATCCCCGGAAGCTCTGGCTGTAAGCCCGTTACTCGGTTCGCTGTTTGAATCATGGGTTGTAAACATGCTTTACCGCCTGTCATCCCTGTTGCCAACGCCGCCGCAATTCTACCACTGGCGCACATCCGGCGGTGCGGAAGTGGATTTAATTATGGAACTGGATGGTCAACTGTTCCCGATAGAAATGAAATGCAAGACTGCCCTGAGCAAACATGATACGCGGGGACTTCGCGCCTTTCGAGAAACATACAAATCGAAAAAAATAGCCCCGGCGATCATTATCTATGCAGGGAAAGAGTGCTATCAAGTGGATGCCTTCACCACCGCCGTCCCCTGGAATGCATTGCAAGATCGACATGAAAACAGGCAAGGCAACCGTGACGTTAAAACAGGGCGCGAAAGTTTAGGGCCTACGTAAGGCCGCGAAAAAAGAAGGTTTTGCTGCACGCGATATTACGCGATCTTGATGCTTTTGGTTCATAT
>JALUWF010000045.1 GCA_027019785.1 Mariprofundus sp.
CTCTTTCAACCAATGCCATTGATCAGATTGTACGCGAGCTTGAGGCTCCGCAATTGCATGAAGGGCTACTGGTCGCCAATGAGAAGCTGTACGATAAACTGACACTGGGTATCACCGTTACCGAGTTTGTCGATGGCAGTCGTTATCAGCCAACGATTCAGATCATTGATTGGCAAACCCCGGCCAACAACAGTTTCCAGATGACGGACGAGTTTGTCGTCTCCAATACACTCAACACCGGCACACGCCGTCCGGATATTGTCTGCTTTGTGAATGGCATTCCATTGGTGGTCATTGAGGCCAAGCGACCAGACTCCAGCAACCCGAATAAGGATATGCTGGATGAAGGCATATCGCAGAATATACGCAATCAGAAGGATGATGAAATTCCGCATCTGTTTGCCTATTCGCAACTGTTGCTCTCCATCAATGGTATCGATGGCCGCTACGGCACAACCAAAACAGCCAGGAAGTTTTGGTCCAGGTGGCGCGAGGAAGATTTCGATGAGGCGTATTTCAATCACATCAAGAACGAAGTTCTGAATGCGGAGCAACAAAGTAAATTGCTTCAAGGACAGAAACCATGGATCAGAAGTCATTTTGAAGCACTCTGGTCACAACCTATGGCCGTTACCGGGCAGGATCGCTTGCTGGTTAGCCTGCTATCGCCTGCGCGACTACTGGAATTTGTACGCTATTTCATTCTGTTTGATCAGCGGGTAGGCAAGATTGCCGCACGCTATCAACAGGTGTTTGGTATCAAGCGACTCATTGAGCGTGTCAACAAATATGGCCCGAAGGGAGCCCGCGAAGGCGGTGTAATATGGCATACCACCGGTTCAGGAAAGTCGTTTACCATGGTGTTTCTCTGTAAAGCGATGCTGTTGCATCCATCGCTGAAAGCTTGCCGGTTTATTGTCGTAACTGATCGTATTGACCTGGAAAAGCAGCTGAATAAAACATTCCTGATGTCCGGAGCATTTGGCAGCCATATCGCCACCAAAAAAGCGGGCGCTCGCTCCAAGGTGAGTTCCGGCAAGGACTTGGCCCGGCGCATCGGCCAGAGTGATGAACGCATCATTTTCTCAATCATCAACAAATTTGCCACGGCAGCAAAACAACCGAACTGCAAGAATGATAATCCGAACATGATTGTGCTGGTCGATGAGGGGCATCGTAGTCAAGGCGGTGAAAATCATGAGCGTATGCGTTTGGCACTACCGAATGCAGCCTTTATCGCCTTTACCGGCACGCCGCTGCTGAAAGATGAAAAAACCAAAAACAAATTCGGCCCCATTATTCATGCCTACAGCATGAAACGGGCGGTCGCCGATGGCGCGGTAACGCCACTGCTATATGAGGAGCGCATGCCGGAGCTGGATGTGAACCAGAAGGCGATTGATAACTGGTTTGACAGGATAACCGCACAACTGACGGATAAGCAGCGGCTTGACCTGAAGAAAAAGTTTACCAACAAGGGGGTCGTTTATGGCTCACAGAATCGTATTGAACTGATTGCATGGGATATAGCGGCGCATTATACCACCCATATCAAGCCGACCGGACTAAAGGCTCAGTTAGCAACGGACGGCAAGCTCTCCGCTATTCGCTATAAAAAGGCACTGGATGAGACGGGTATGGTTTCCAGTGCGGTCGTTATTTCTGCTCCCGACACACGGGAAGGTCACTCCGATGTTGATGAGGATGAACTGCCAGAAGTGCAGCAGTGGTGGAAAGACCATGTCGGCAAGGTGCCTGGTGAAGAATACGCCAGGGAAATGATCGATGCTTTTGCGGGCAGCGATGAACCGGATATTCTGATTGTGGTCGATAAGTTGCTAACCGGTTTTGATGAGCCTCAGAATGGTGTGCTCTATATCGACAAGGCTCTCAAGGAACACAATCTGATTCAGGCCATTGCCCGCGTGAACCGGTTACACGATGCCAAGAAATATGGCCTGTTGATTGACTACCGTGGCATTCTCAAAGAACTGGATACCGCCATGAAAGACTATCAGGATTTGGAGGAGGCAACGCAGGGTGGCTTCGATATTGATGATATCGATGGCATGTATTCACAGGTGAATACCGAGTACAAACGATTGCCTATGCTGCATGACAAGCTCTGGGCTCTGTTCTCCGCTGTGCAGAACAGGAAAGACCTGGAGCAATATCGTCAGCTGCTTATTCCAAAACTGGCCAAAGATAGCCATGGCAAGGATTATGATGCCAACCAGAAACATCGTGAGGACTTTTACGAGGCGCTAACTGAGTTTGGTATGTGCATGAAAATAGCGCTTTCTTCCCGCAGTTTCTTCGAGGATACAGCTTTTTCCGAGGAGGATATTAAACGCTATAAGGAGGATCTGCGTTTCTTTGTAAACTTAAGAAAGATTAGCAAGCAAGATGCTCAGGAAACCGTCGATTATAGTATGTATGAGCAACAGATCGGCAAGCTGGTGGACAAGCATGTGGTGGGTGAGGGTGTAAAAGAGTCGGAGGGCGTTTATCGCGTGGATGCCATGGCGGAGCGATCACCTGAAGCATGGAATCAGGAGAAAATACGCAACGAAACCGATTTAATTCGCACCCGCTTGACGAAGAAGATTGAAGAGCAGATGGATGATGATCCATACGCCAAGGCATACTTCTCAAAATTACTCAAACAGGCGATTGAAGAAGCAGAGAAGCTCTTTGAACATCCAATGAAGCAATATGCGCTGTTCCGAAAATTCAATGAAGATATCGAAATGGGCCGAGTCGCAGGTGTCCCGAAAGCCCTGGAAGAAAATCCACATGCCAGAGCCTATTTTGGAGTGATACGCATGGTGCTTGGTGATGAGCTTTTTAACACAGCTGATGCAGAGGAACTGCAACAGTATGTTGATCTATCAATAGACATTGATGGAGTTGTGAACAGGGCAATTTCCGAACATTCGCTTAATCCACAAAATATCGAGACGGAAATTCGCAAAAGCTTGCTCCCCACGCTATTCAAAGCCGTAGGAGGGCTGGAACCGGCCAAAGATACGATCAAGCATATTATTGAAATAGTTCGTCATGGAAACCACTGATGCAGCCTTCTTGTTTTCGCTATGGGGATAAAACATATGTGTATTCAGTTCGTTTTCTGAGCACGCGTAAAAAGACTGTTTCCATCCATGTCCATCCGGATGCTTCGGTGGAAGTAAAAGCTCCGACAGAGACTTCAGCACAGAAAATTGTCGAAGTCATAACCAAGCGAGCCCGCTGGGTTGTACGACATGTTGAGCAGATGCGAGAACACCAATCCCTTATTTTACCGCGTGAATATATCAGCGGAGAATCTCACTTTTATCTGGGGCGGCGCTATCAGCTGAAAGTAATGCGGTCGAAGAGCAGCCAAGTGAAATTGCTGCAAGGTTATTTTCGCGTTGAGGTGGAACAAATAGAGCCGGAGCATGTAAAACAATTGCTTTACAGTTGGTACCAGGAGCATGCCAGAATTCTCTTTCGAAGAAGAATGAGAGAAGTCGTTGGATCAATTCCATGGGTTGATGAGATGCCGCCATTGGCGGTTCGTCTGATGGCGAAACAGTGGGGAAGTTGCT
>JALUWF010000046.1 GCA_027019785.1 Mariprofundus sp.
ATTTTAATAATTTTACTTTGCATTTTAATTCCTTTATTTAGTTGACATAATTTACATTCGGTTCGCGATCTCGAATGGCTTTCATGTAAAATTTTTTGACGTCCATACTAGGCTCGTATTTTAATAAATATTGATGAAACGCAGGATATATGTCATCCTGACTCGGGAGACCTATGTATGGCCCTATTCCGAGTTTGTCGTCTGCACATTCAACGACTTCCAGCGGGAGATACATATGTATATCCCCGGATGCATAGTCGATAACTTCGCAAGCAATTATAACGACGCCGTCTGTTACAATATAAACCACGATATTGTCTGGATCAATTTCAAATTTCTTTTTTACCATGATTATAACCCTTTGGTATAGTATTTGGTTTTTAATCGTATAATACGTATCACATCAAGTGCGTCTTCGACCGCCGTATGTTTAACTTTGCCGTTTTCTTTACAATTCTCTAAACATTCTTGTAATGAAGGTAATTTGTCAGACGTCCAATCAATACACAACATAGCAGGGTCGATAGCCCTATGCCTAAATCTCAAATAACATGGATTGATATGCTTTTCTAGGAATACCCTATCGAATGAATTGAAGTTTTTACCGGCGACATTAATTGTGCTTTTACCATCGATACCACCTTTAGTATGGATATTGATAAATTTACGGAGCCACATTTCAATTTCATGATCCCAAATTTTATCTTCGGTATTATTTTTATCGGCTAAACGGCGGATTAAATCCTGGTTCATATTAATTGCAAATGGTTGCCCTTCAATTCGTTTATGTTTAACTAACACCTCCGCTTTCGGAATATCCTTGAATGTTGTGATGTCATCTGTATCTTCAAAAGCTATTCCGATTTGAAGAATTTGGTCACAATTGGGATTCAATCCAGTTGTCTCGATATCTATACTAAAATATTGCATATTTTCTCTCTTTATTTAACGATTTTTAGATGTCCTCTGTTTAGCTTCTTATCTTGAGGTTTCTTATCTTGTGGTTTAATTGGATCATCTTTAGTCGGTTGGGTATTAAACAAATCGACATTGACTGGTATAGAAATTACAAAATTCGGATACTGGTCTGGATTAATTGCAGCAATCGCATCGAATGGTACCTTAACTAATCTCCAATTGTTATTGAAACTCAATGTACATATCAGTGTATCATTTTCAATATATGGAGTATTTCTAAATTTCATACGAAATCTTAATGGGATAATTCCGACAGATTTAATACTTCCATTTGGGGATTGAACCGGCATAGAACTCATCGCTTCTGGTGGCTCTAATCCTTTTCCAAAATCAACCCATTCCTGTACACAATGACACATAATATCGATATTATTTCGAATATAATTATTTAGTATCCCTTCTATTGCTATGTTTCGTTCTAACATTATAACCCTCCTGTTCGACCGAGTCTATCGTATCCTGCAATATACCGATGTCGTACTCCGGTAATCTATAAAATGGATCTTCGACTGCTTTTAATAAGTCTCGAAGATATCTGGCTATATGTGCATTAGTTTTGGTCATGTTTTCCGCCTCTTCCAAATTTTTCCGCAAATCTGACACTGCTGACAATATTGCCCATTGATTTGATGAGAATAAATGAGATCATGGTGACATAATAATTTAGATACCCATGCTTTAATTATTTGCAATTTAATAAACCATGGCATATTAGTATAAATCCTCACTCGTAAGCAGCTTTGTTGGATTATATTTGTGTATTATTTGGTTCGCTTCTTTAGCAATAACTAATGCTTCTTCGCGATTTAAAAATGTGCCAAATTGGTCGATAAACCCTTGGATAGGCTTTTCTAAAACTTCAACATCAATAAAAACCAAATCCATCTGCCGCTGCATAACTTTATCGAAATGTCTCGGGCCAATAATTAAAACATTATATTCTTTATATAGTAATGCAGAACAAACAATTCGTTGTGGCAATTTTCGCATGTTTCCTCCTAAATTAAGCCAAGAAAAAGGGACATTACTGTCCCTTTGTTTTATTAATAATAGTAATATGGGGTGAAATCGCAAGTAGTTGGTGTTTGAGCAAACATTTCACTCGTTACAACCTCTTCAATTGTCTCACCCTTACCATA
>JALUWF010000047.1 GCA_027019785.1 Mariprofundus sp.
GTTAACGCTCTTCCCGCACAATGGCGCGATAGCCGATGTCCTTGCGATAGAAACCACCCGGCCAGTCCAGCGCGGCAAGTGCATCATACACAGTTCTCTGCGCCTGCCTGACGCTTGCGGCCACAGCGGTCACGCCCAACACGCGTCCGCCGGCATTGACAATCGCACCATCTTTTTCGGCAGTGCCGGCATGAAACACCGTGGTTCCCGCCGCTTCCACGGCATCGAGGCCGCCAATCATCTGGCCTTTTTCAAAAAGGCCCGGATAGCCATCCGACGCCACCACCACGCATAACGCCGAACCGTCAGCCCATGACAGCGTGACATCATCCAGCCGTTTTTCAGCTGCCGCCAGCAACACCTCGCCCAGATCCGATTTCAAACGGCTCATTAGCGGCTGACACTCCGGATCGCCAAAGCGTACATTAAATTCCAGCGCTTTCGGCCCTTCGTCAGTCAGCATCACGCCTGCATAGAGGGTGCCGATAAATTCCGCCCCCTTCTTTTTCAGCGCCGCGATAATCGGCCGGGCAATGGTTTCCAACACCTGCTCGGCTACAATCTCGGTCACGCATGGCGCCGGTGAATAAGCGCCCATGCCGCCGGTATTTGGCCCCAGATCGCCATCCAGCAGGGCTTTATGATCCTGTGACGAGGCCAGCGGAAGAATGGTGTCGCCGGAAACGATAAACAGACAACTAGCCTCTTCGCCGCTCAGAAACTCTTCGATCACCACCTGCGAACCGGCATCGCCAAATGAGTTGCCAGCCAGCATACCACGGACTGCATCAATAGCCTCTTTTTCGGTTTGTGCAACGATGACGCCTTTGCCTGCCGCCAACCCGGAGGCTTTGATCACAATCGGCGCGCCCCAACTGCGAATGGTTTCAATCGCCTCTTTCACATCAACATGCACTTCAAAACGCGCTGTCGGCACGCCAGCTTCATACATCAAACGCTTGGAGAATGATTTACTGCCTTCCAGATTGGCTGCGGCTTTATCCGGCCCGAATACTGCAAAGCCTTCTTCTCTCAATCTGTTGCCCAGCCCGGCCACCAACGGCACTTCCGGGCCAACGACTACCAGATCTGGTTTCTCCGTTGTTGCCAACGCCATCAACCCTTTGATATCTTCAGCACCAACAGGTACACAGCGTGCATCGGCGGCAATGCCGGGATTGCCCGGAGCGCAGACCACTTCGCCGACTGAAGCAGAACGCTTCAGTTTCCAGCACAACGCATGTTCGCGACCGCCGCCGCCAATAACGAGAACTTTCATCAATGCTCCGTTTATCTATTACCTTGGGATTTAAAAAAGTGCGTCAAAGCTATCACCGCAGAGTACGCAGAGGAACGCAGAGTAAAATCACAACCAACCGTAAATGTTTTGTCGTTGTTCCTCATCTGCGCTCCCAAGGTAAATGACGCTTGCGACAGAGAAGGTACCCTGGGGTATCAGTGTCCATCTGCGGTTCCTGCCTGTGACTCTTCGGCATAGAGCGCTTCCAGAATGGGGCGTCCGCCGGCATCCAGCACTTCATCAGCCAGCGCGGAACCCAACGCATCGGCATCGTTGCGACTGCCTGTGCATTCACGCACCACCAGTTTGGAACCATCGACCGCACCAACCAGACCTTTGAGATGTAGGTTATCGCCATCAAGTGTGGCAAAGGCGGCAATCGGCACCTGGCACCCGCCCTCAAGCCGCGCCAGAAAAGCGCGTTCTGCGCGGGTTCTATCCACAGTATCGGTATCATTCAACTGATCTACCAACGCATTAATCCCATCATCGGCATCACGCGTCTGCACTCCGAGAGTACCTTGCGCCACAGCGGGCAACAGTAATTGCGTATCAATGAACTCGTGCATCTGATCGGCCATGCCCATGCGACGCACGCCGGCAGCAGCCAGAATGACCGCATCGACTTCGACGCCGAGTTTGGATAATCGCGTCTGGATATTGCCGCGAATCGAGATAAATCTGAAATGCGGAAACCTGGCCTGAATCTGGGCGATACGGCGCAGGCTGGATGTACCAATGGTGGCGTTTTCCGGCAGACTATCCAATCCGCCGCCAGTGATGGTGGCAATGGCATCGCGCGGGTCGGCGCGCTTGGGATGGGCGCGGATGGAGGTACCTGCCGGCAACTCAGTCGGCACATCCTTCATGGAATGTACGGCGATATCGGCTCGGCCATCCAATAATGCCTCGTCAATTTCCTTGGTAAACAAGCCCTTGCCGCCCACCTGCGCCAGCGGCACATCGAGAATTTTATCGCCCTTGGTGACAATCTTGACCAGTTCAGTGGTCACATTCGAATCCAGGCGCTCCAGTTCGGCGGCAATATATTCAGCCTGCCACAGCGCCAGCGGGGATCGGCGGGTTGCGATGCGTATATGGGTCACTTCAAACCTCCGGAAAGATGGCCAACGATAGCGGCGCAAGCCTGCTAAGGCCAATATGTTTACACCGCATGGCTGAAACTGCAGGCGGAAGTCTCCGCCAGCCAACCATCAAGGCCGATTGGATTTATGGATTAGAAACAGCATGCGCGCTGATAATTTACTGGTACCCGATGTGGATGCGGCTCGATTATTCGCAGGCAGCTTTCGGGAGGGCGATGCACCCAAACTGAGTCCGGAATCCTTTGCCCATGTCTGCAAACCATACCGCCTGATGGAATCCTACCTAAAGGCGGCAAGGCAACAGAGCGCAGGTGTAAACATCTTGCTCTATGGCAAGCCGGACACCGTCAAAACGGAACTTGTCCGTACGCTGGTGAAAGATTGCGGCGCGATGCTCTATGAAATCAGCATGGAAGATGCCCGCGCCATTGCCATGCTCACCAACCTGGTACCCGGCGATTTTGCCGCTGTGAAAAAACGTCTGAATATTCTGGGACTGGATGCCACGCCGGATGTGATGATTCAGGAACTGAAAACCGAAGTGGAGGTGAAACGAGGTAGTGCCAGCAACCCCATTGGTTTTATCGGTTCATGAAAAATCGTGAGGTTCACCCTGAAAATGGATATTTTATGCGGCACTAGGTGGCATATCTGACTTGATCATTGCTGTTCGATATATCTATCAACAGGAGAAATCAGGATCAAAGCTGGTGGATTAGAAGGAATCCAGTGCATGTTAAGTGCTGCGCCATGAGATGACGCAGCATGGCTTATCATGATCTCATCAGGAGGTCAGTGATGACAGAGATTTCCATTCAATTATCCAAAGGCGCGTTGCGTGAAGGTCGGCATGATCGCCATGGGTTTGCCGATATGCCGCGTAATCCGGTGTATATCGCCATGGACAGTCTGACCTGTTCGCACAATGTCGGGTGCATTTTCCGCATGGCCGATGCGGTGCTGGCGAAAAAACTATTGTTATGCGGTGATACCCGTCTGCCACCGGGCAAGAGGATCAGCAAAGGATCACGCGGGGCTGAGAAATGGGTGCCGTGGGAGCATCATGAACGGATTGCCGATGCCCTGATCCCGCTGA
>JALUWF010000048.1 GCA_027019785.1 Mariprofundus sp.
CTGAATAATAATAGTTGGTTTTGACTTCTTCCGTGTATTCAGTGTGTTCCGTGGTGGAAAAAGGTTTGTGCTGTAGGGTTTAGAGTCAAAGACGATTAACCACGGAACACACGGAATACACGGAAAATAATCTATAATGTCGGGGTTTTCGGTTGTCGTAACGCGGCAGAGATATTCGGAGATGGTGAGTGATAGAAACATGAGGAAGGGTCAACTAACCTGAATAATAATAGTTGGTTTTGACTTCTTCCGTGTATTCAGTGTGTTCCGTGGTGGAAAAAGGTTTGTGCTGTAGGGTTTAGAGTCAAAGACGATTAACCACGGAACACACGGAATACACGGAAAAAAGCATAAAATAGTGATGAGTGGGGGAGGCATGGGGAATTGTGAATTGGGAAGCAGTGATGAGTGGGGATCAATTCAAAGGCTCAGGCTCCCTACTAACGTCCAGCATCAAGCAGCCTTCATTTATGAAATATTTCTTCAACTGTTTTTGCACTCAAAATATGTTCTGACCAGATCAGTAGTATCTACCTCCATTAAATCATTAACTTCCGGCAAGGTCTGCCCCGGAAGACGAACTGGCAATAACACTCTGTGTATCCATACCGCAAAAGCACGCCGCAACGATGTTTGTTCCGGGGCTTTCAACCATTCAATCAATGTTTGTACTACACCGCGCACATCCGAAGGGTCATGACTCTGCTCCAGACGGAATATTGCTGCCACCAGGTTATCTGCTGATACGCCCTGCAGATCATGCCGACCTTCATCCAGCAGTAGATAAGTCAGCGTGGGGCAGTATTTTGATAAGCCTCCAGGCACCTGCTGAATCAAATCCTGCACAGATGTGGTGCTGCTCCATCTCTGCTTGCCATTATACAACACCAGCGGCAACACGGGTGGCAACTTGCCATTGCCGAGCAGTGCACCGGTGCGAATTAAATCTTGATACAGCAAGCCGATATAAGTCATCAATCGCACGGACATGAAGCGATCCACAGTCGATTGAAACTCAATCAGTGACTGGCAGAGCTATTACTGTGATTGAAGGTGAACGGCGTGAAGGTGATCCGGCTGTGCTGGTGGCGGATTCATCTCGGGCGCGCTCAGAGCTTGGGTGGCAGCCACTGTATGGCGATTTGGATTCAATTGTTTCTCATGCATGGGGGTGGGAAGAAAGCAGGAATGTCAAAGGCGATGACCACGGAATACACGGAATACACGGAAAAAAGCATAATAATTAGTATCAGTTCATATGCGAAGATATATACACAGGTTTGGGCATTCCAAAATAATAACCCTGCATTGCATTGATCCCCAGACGTTTCAGGCTGTTATAATCTGCTTCTGTTTCCACATGCTCGGCGATGACCTGCACATCCAGACCATGGGCGATATCCATCACTGTTTGCAGGAAGAAACGGTTGTCACTCTGTTCTGTGATATTACGAATATAACTGCCGTCCAGTTTGATATAATCCACCTTGAGCCGGCGCAGCGTCTGGAATGAACTCAGCCGGCTGCCGAAATGTTCCATCACAACCGCGCCGCCGCGCCCATGCACAAGATCAATAAACGATTCGGCGGCATCCAGGTATTGCAACAGACCATATTCAGTGATTTCAAAACAGATTCGCGATGCCGCCGTTTGATGGCTGCCCAAACAGGCACTCAGCCAGCTCATAAAATCGGCATCGG
>JALUWF010000049.1 GCA_027019785.1 Mariprofundus sp.
GCCAGGAGTGAGCGACCTGCGACGCGGTAAAGCTGAAAAATTCACCATTGTTCCGCTTGTGAATATCCAGACCAAGTTAGTCTCTTACGAAAAACATCTCGTACAAAATGTACAGGAAATAAAAATCATAAAATCAAAAGATTATCACCACAGAGAAAAAGCAGAGACAACCAAAACATAAAGATTTTGACCTCCTCTGTTTGAAATCATGCGCAATGCCGCCAACCAGCGTACCGATGGCTTCCATCTTTTGCGCCTGGCGGAATTTTTCTTCCATCGCTTCCAGTTCACTCAGGTCGGCATGGGAACCGACATAATAGATGATGGCGCCATGCTCATCCTCTATCGGGACGATATTCAACATGGCCGGAAACAGACTGCCATCCTTTCTTTTATCGACCACTTTTCCCTGCCAGACCTGTCCACTCGAAATAATATTCCACATCGACTCGTAAAACTCGGCAGGGTTTTTACCGCTTTTCAGCACTCTCGGCGTCTTTCCAACCACATCTTCAGCGCTGTAACCGGTGAGTCTGGTAAAAGCCGGGTTCACATACTCGATGATGCCAGCACAGTTGGTAATCAGCATCGAACTGCCGGCATGATCAATAGCCTGAACAAACCGCACCTCACCATCCGGCCTGACAATTCGGTATTGCACATCACTGAAACCACCCTGCTCGATAGCCTGACGATTGGCATTTTTCACAAGCGCCCTGTCTTCCGGATGGACACATTTAAAAATATTGCTCAATGGTCTTATTGATATTTTTACCAGTGCCGTTTTGCCGGAAAACAGCCATGCCTTGCCTGGCATCCGATCTGAAGCGCTTCGGCACGATCAACGCATGAAGATCCTTGCCTATCGCTTCATCGGCATCGTAGCCAAACATGGCAGTAGCAGCGCCATTCCACAGAATGATATTTCCATCTGTATCCATGACCAGAATAGCATCTCTGGCCGTGTTAACGACACTACGAAACAGCTTGCTATCGTGCTGGTGGCGCATAAAACCTCCTGCGAGTGGCTATCATGAGAACTTACCACCACTGCGAGGAAACAATCAAGTCATCAGGCAAGGTTCAAAACAGTTGGATCAACGTGGAAGCGAACGATTCAGCCAGTAATAGCCGCACAAGGCTGAAATGATGGATGCGAAAATGATACCCAGTCGCTCATCAAAAAAGATATTGTCGCCCGTGCTTTCAAAGGCCAGCGAACCGATGAACAGGCTCATGGTGAAACCAATGCCGCACAGCAGCGAAACGCCATACAACACAGACCAGTTTACACCGCTCGGCAGTTTAGCAAGGCCAGATTTCACGGCCAGCCAGGCAAATGTAAATACACCCAACTGCTTGCCTACGAACAGGCCCAGAGCAATACCGAATGTTACCGGATGCAAAATGTAATCAGGATTTACCAGGCCGAAATCAATCCCCGCATTGGCAAATGCAAACAGGGGTAATACGCCGAAAGCCACGATAGCATGTAGCCCGCTTTCTAACGTTTTTAGCGGTGATGCCTCACCTTTCCGAGCCGGCGCCAGTGGAATAAACATGGCCAGCAGCACCCCTGCCAGGGTGGCATGCACACCCGATTTTAATACAGCCACCCACATCACAATGCCAATGATAAGATAGGGCATCTTCACACAGACGTGGGCTCTGTTTAGCAACGCCAACAGTGCAATACATACAGCAGCAACAAGTAGACTGACGCTGTTGATATCAGCACTATAAAAAACAGCGATAATAATGATTGCGCCGATATCATCAAAAATAGCCAGTGAAACCAGAAAGGTTTTCAGCGCCAATGGCACGCGTGACCCGAGCAGCGTCAGCACGCCGAGCGCAAAGGCGATATCGGTAGCTGTCGGGATCGCCCAGCCATCCATCGCAATGGCATCACCACGATTGATGCCTATATACAGCAAGGCGGGCACAATCATGCCGCCAAGCGCCGCACATGCGGGCAGCGCGATGGCAGATGCACTGGAGAGTTCACCCTCAAGCATCTCCCGCTTCAGCTCCAACCCGACAATCAGAAAAAATACCGCCATCAGACCATCATTGATCCAGAGCAGCAGCGGTTTGGCGATCAGCAGGGGGCCGATCCGTATTTCAACAGGCGTATCCAGAAACAGATTATAATAGTGTGACAGCGGCGAATTGGCCAGAATAAACGCGAACAGAGCAGCTGCAATCAGCACAATGCCGGCTGCCGATTCCAGCTTCAAAAATGACCGGATTGCAGGAATCAAGTGAATGCCTGTTTTATCATGCCCGGCATCATGCCCCGTCCCCATGAAAACGCAATGAAACCGGTCGATAGTATTAAGTCAAAACCACCTCTCGCCAAGACGCAAAGGCGCCAAGGAAAACCAACCTACCCTTTTTCAGGTTCTCTTTGCGGCTTTGCGTGCCAGGCCTTTCAACCATAAAATAAAAAATCAGCGCTTTGTCCTGATGAGCTGTTCCACTCTGGCCGCCAGAGCTTGATCTTTGAAGTTGCGCATGCCCTGCATGGCTTTCTCTTTCCATGCCAAATCATCCCATGCTTCAACAATCAAACGGGGCATACTGTCCTCAAGGACGGTCAGGATAGATTCAGCCTGCAAAATATCCTTGGCCCGTTTGACATCATCCCTTCGATATTGGCATACAATGCATTTATGCAGAGCATACCTCGCTGACTGGGGCACTGAAACCAGGATGCCATTTCTTGTCATGGCAACAGCCTGCTGCGGTTCTTTGATGAGATAATCCAGAAATCGTAATGGTTCAGCATGAACGTCCGCGCCCTGAAGCATTTCGGGTTTTCCTGTTGGCTTGCCGGTCATCGGAGTCAGGAAATCAACCTTCATGCCGTTTTTATGCACAAACGTTGTGGCAGGGTGTTTATGATCCAGTGAAAAGACTTCCCTGAATCCCGCTTTCAATAACACATCAGCGGTGCGATTGCCGGGCTGGCAAGAGACGCGAATCATTCGCCCCAGATCAATATCTTTTGTCTCAAATCCGGCATCCCAGGTGACGCCCAAATTATTGCCTATCGCATTAAATGCATGCGAACCGATCAGTATAGCCTGCTGCGTCGAAAAGCATCCGATGGCATCAAGCAGTTCAAATGTCTTTGCTGCAGTCCTGTCTGGTGCATTGACACCAAATGCCAGAAGCGTAGAGATCAACCTGCTTCGCTCGGGCCACCCATCCCGGTGAGCATTGCTGGTGGTGTTAAGTGATATTTGTTTGCCTTCCTGAAGTGACACGATGCTGAAGATAAACATGCCCCTTGGATTTGGAACGTACGATTGAACCTGAAGACGGCGCACCCGCATCGCATCGCACGCTATCGAGCAGGCTTGCATAAATGGAGTGCGTTGCTTTATCCCAATACATCATAGAGGAATCATGCGCCGGTTGTACTAAAAAGTCAAAAACTAGTA
>JALUWF010000050.1 GCA_027019785.1 Mariprofundus sp.
TCGCCATCCGCATCAACCCCCATCAGCGCAGGCACGGTGGCCCCGAAGGCCAGAGATGGCAATCCCATCAGCAGGAACAAACACATCCATTTCAACAGAACTGTCATCACATAATGATCTGATACCGTATCATAATATTTGGCGTACAGATAGACGACCGGTTCCATGACGACAAAAAATGTCACCACACCGGCCAGAGCGATCAACACGACGGTTTGAAACGATAGCCGGAAGCGGCGCACCAGCATGGAACCCAGTGCAATGCCCAGCAGTACGATCGACAACACCAGCGCAAACGATTCGCGAAATGGGCCGAGCAACATTTCGGCGAGTTTCACCATCAGTAGCTGGAAGATGGCCGAGGCCATGCTGATCGGAATAATTGCCAACGCTTTTTTTCTGAAAGCGACAGTGGCTGCGTTGTGTAGGGGGTCTGCGGGCGGATTGCGCCGCAGTTCTGCAAATCCGAAACGTAACAGGCATGCAATCAGCACATTCAAGCCGACAAAGCAGAGTACCGTGCCGTGGATGCCAAAACTGCGTAACAGCAGATATTCGATCAGGATGGATGTCAATGCCGCACCGATATTGTAAATAGCGTAGACTGTTGAAAAA
Organism: Mariprofundus sp.; assembly: GCA_027019785.1. Classification (GTDB taxonomy): domain Bacteria; phylum Pseudomonadota; class Zetaproteobacteria; order Mariprofundales; family Mariprofundaceae; genus Mariprofundus. The sequence goes on from JALUWF010000050.1 coordinate 616, forward strand.
ACCGTACCTGATGACAATCGGCTTATGTAGCCGGCAAACAGAGGCACGCTGCAGCCAATGAGCAAGGCCGGCGTGAACAGCAGCAGAGTAGAGGCGATGATGCTGCCGGTCAGCCCTGCGGGTAAAAGGGGCAGGCCCTTATACAGTAAGGCATCCAGACCATCAGCGCCAAACACGAAAGCAGCGCCGCAGAGCCCGATGAGCAACTCAATCAGCCACAACCAGCTCCACAGTCGCCAGGCCAGACGGGAGCCGATACCGATACCCAGCAGGAAAGTGATCAGGATAGCTGCAGATACGGCAAACTGATCACCAATCAGATTTCCAAGCATGCGGCCGTACAGGATTTCATACGAAATGCCGGCCAGACCGGACAACAGCAACAGGAATAAAAAGAGCTTATGCTTCACATAGCAGCCTTAGCAAAAAGAACGCCAATATGTCCCGATAATATTACGCGGCTGCATGATATGTGATATTTCCCGTTCGTTGCAATTGATTGAGACAGAAACGGCGTCCGCAAGGACGCCGTTTCTATTGAGAATAAGTTAGCCGCCGTGAACAGAGCGTAGTGAATTCGGTGCTGATGGCAGACCGTTCGTTCCCGCATTGGGGCCAGGATTGCCTGGTGATCCATTAGCGCAAATACAAGAAGCTACCCCTGGAGGGCATGTACAGCTACTGCCACTATTTCCTGCATTATTGTTATTACCGCTTGAATCCGTTGAGTCTTTAGAATCCTTCGAGTCTTTGGAGTCCTTTGAATCTTTGGAATCCTTTGAATCTTTGGAATCTTTCGAGTCTTTAGAATCCTTGGAGTCCTTTGAATCTTTTGAGTCTTTAGAGTCTTTTGAATCTTTCGAGTCCTTTGAGTCTTTACTATCTCCAGCTATTGCAGACGGCACATGCAGGATCAAGCCTTTTTCTGCGCTGAATGCAAAGCTCAACATGCCCGCCAGCATGATAATAAAAAATACGTTTTTCTTCATAAATATCTCCTCTGAATACAATGCATGGTGACTGTTTTATATCAAACCATGCAGCTGATATGTGACCCATTTGGTAAGCAACCTACAGTCTGCGCCTGCAACCGCTGCAGAAATGCGATCTACATCACAAAAACAGTGCAAATATTTCCGCTGGCCACGTCCGGTATAAAGGTAACCTAGAATCTATCGGCAGAGGTTCAATGGACTTTAATATATGGCGTAAATTCCCGCTAGCGCACTGTGAACGGCCAGTAAAACCGGCATCCAAACAATAAAGGCAATTGCTGAAGCAAATCAGAATGAGCGGAAATGAACAGGTTTGACAATTTTGGCGCTGCCAGAACTGCTACCTGATGATCCTGCAGCTGTGGCGGGGAGGTTGTTAATGTCATTGTATTCCGTGCCATCAGCTGTATAACAAGTTGTAATGCCATCAGGGCAGTGGAATGCCTCGGCTAAGTCTTTGGCATCTTTAGCTAGCTTGGCCGCCTCTTTGTCATCATTAGCACTGGCAAAGGCAGGTGAATCAAGCGAAAAGTTAGCCAATGACGGCCCGCTCGTCGCGGCCATCATAAATAATCCAAACAGGCTCATTAAAAACAGGTTTCTCATTGAGCCTCCTACAAAAGTAAAGAACCTATCATTACCATTTTAGTACAGAATGTCAATAAAATAGTTTTTACAGGCATGTTGCTTATATTCTTTTGGCTTGTTGTAATGCGTAGCCCATGATCAGGACTGACACGTTATGATAATGAAAACTGGCGCTCGAATCACCTTGATGGCCGGCATTGCCGGTTTAATCGGTCTGCTTGTCTGGCAGGGCGTTGGAGATGTGGCTGGCGTGCTGGTTACAGCCGGATGGGGATTACTTGTTGTCACCGTATTTCATCTGCTTCCCATGCTGACCAGTACGCTGGGCTGGCGTTTATTATTGCCGCCAGCGTGGTGGTGGAAACGACCATCACCGCGATGACCCAGATTCTGTTCACTCTGATCGGTCTGGTCACGCTGCTGTTTTATCTGCAACATAGCATGCATCTGGTTGAAAAGATTGCCGGAGGAGCCGCATGGATTTCCCTCTCCTGCGGTGCAGTAAAGCTGGATATGGCCATTGTCGGACTCTATCGGCATAAAAAAGCTCTGGCGGCTGCTTCCGCGTGGCGTTTATGCAGTTGGCTGATTGGCACGGGTGAAGTCTGGCTGATGATGTATTTTCTCGGCCTGCCGGTTTTCTGGTTCCCGGTTCGCTGGGGATTCAGGAGGGCGGTTATCTGCTGCTCGGTGCCGTGCTGGGCATTCCGCCCCAAACGGGATTGGCGCTGTCGCTGGGTAAGCGAGTGCGTGAACTGGCGCTGGGCATTCCCGGTTTGATCGTCTGGCAAATGGGTACAGGAAAGCGGTTATGGCAACGCCGTCCTGTGGCGCAGGCCACGGAGTCAGGGCGTTTATGACATCCTTGGCGGCGAACCGCGAAGACCCTAACCTCGCAAATCCGGAAGCAAACAGGAAAATCTTGAACCACAGAGTACACAGAGAGCACAGAGGAGATCAAAATCTTCATGTTTTGGTCTTCTCGGAGTTGTTCAGTATACTATGGATGTGCGACTTCAGTCGCGCATCTACGGCACTTCTGAAGCCGTACTTGCAGTGTGATCTGACTTGTAATGGCGGTGGTCACCATGCTGCTAATAGTTGTTTTCTCTGCCTTTCCTCTGTGCTCTCTGTGTCCTCTGTGGTGATAATCTTTTGATTTTTATTCGCGTGTATTTGCGTCCATTCGCGGTTCGTTTTAAGGTTTGGCTTTGGGTTGTATGAGAAAGAACAGAGCAAGGGCGAA
>JALUWF010000051.1 GCA_027019785.1 Mariprofundus sp.
CCATGGATGGTCGAGTATGACAGGAGGCATGATGCTCAGGCAGTTAGGGCCGGCGCGGTTAGGGATTCTGGTGGCTGTTTTATACTGGCCGGCCGAAGCACTTATCCACGACTTTATATTCGAACATGGCCATTTTTTGGACAATTTACTGAGTTCCGATGCGAATGAGTTGTGGATGCGCAGCCTTATTTCCGCCATGTTTATCGGCTTGGGCGCGTACGCCCAGCGCGCCGTACTACATCAACAGCAGTTGCAAATGCAGTTGCACAAGAAAAGTAAGCGGTTACAGCAGATTATTGATTGCACTTATGACGCCTATGTGAGCATTGATGAAAACGGCATGATTACCGATTGGAATCATAGTGCTGAAGTGTTATTTGGATGGTCTAGACAACGCATTGTGGGAAAGAATGTCGATATCATCATTCCCGAGCGCATGCGCGCCGAACACCACCGTGGTTTGAAACGCTATAAGCAGGAGAGCATCGGGCCGCGACTGTATAAACCAATGCGCACGCAGGCATTGCACCGTGACGGATTTGAGTTCCCTGTTGAAATGGTACTCACGCCGATCAAGTCGGGTGGGGTGCAGGAGTTTTTCGCCTTTATCCGCGAGCAGGGAGACTGATATGGCAGAAAAACCTGTAGTGAAAGCATTTACCGATGGCGCCTGTTCGGGCAACCCTGGCCCCGGCGGCTGGGGCGTATTGCTGCGCACCGGCAAGCACGAAAAAGAGTTATGCGGCGGCGAGAGACAGACTACCAATCAGCAGATGGAGTTGCAGGCTGCAGTCGAAGCATTAAAAGCGCTTACCCGCCCCTGCCGGATCACCATTATTTCGGATTCCAAATATGTCGTCAAAGGCATGACCGAATGGATTCATAACTGGAAAAAAAAGGGCTGGAAAACCGCCGGCAACAAACCAGTCTCAAACCTGGAACGCTGGCAGGCGCTGGATACGCTGGCCGCCAAACATGATGTGCGCTGGCAATGGGTGAAAGGGCATGCCGGCCATGAAGGCAATGAACGCGCTGACGAACTTGCGCGTAAAGGCATACCTGTTTCTTCGGACTAGATTACCCAATATTAGCCGGGATGAAGCACTATCAATTGAACAGGCCTGTTATCTTTTTTCAGAAGATTGCCCATATGCAACTCAAGCGCGCCGCGAGTGCCATTGCGAAGAAACAGGCGCACCACATCGCCGGGAACCACATCTTTCAGAATCAGTGAGGTTCCGCCCAACGGATGCAGGCCCGAGCGGTTTTCACAGCACAGGCCGAACGGTTTATCTTTGAAAACATGGGCTTGATCAAAGCGACGTATGGATGGTTGCGTGATCTTCAACGGTTCGCTGCGACCAGCCGGCTGAAAGCGCAACCATAATTCCCGACCTGAAGGCGCAGGTGCCAGTGTCGGCAACTGCCCCGACGTCAGGAAGTCCATGGCCCAGGCCTCTGTAATGCGACGACCCAGATGGTGATCACCATTCACCTCAGCATTGGGCACCCACGGCAGCCATGCATGCGATGCCGGCACAACCAGATCCCCTTTCAACAATTCGTGCTGCGCTCTGGCATACACATTGAGCACTGATTTACCTTGCAGTTCGACTCCCTCCAGACTGTTAAGCTGCCACAGAAAATCACTACCCGGCAGCAGTTCGGAAGCCTGAATATTACCTGTATAACCGATATCGCCGATATCTACCAGCAGCCCTGCGATATTACTGCCGAAGTTCGGCGTAGATAAAAGCAGAATGCGCCGAACAGGGTTGTCGTTATGCTCAGACAGATACTGGCGCAATAGCAGCCCACCCATGCTGTGAGCTACGATATCCACCTGCGAATATTGTTTCAGATAGGTTGTCAGTTGCTCTTCCAGTAACTCAATTGGCGGATAGCGATTGGCGATGACGCCGGTGCGATAATTAAAAAAGAAGATATCACGATGCAGTTGCGTTTCCATGGCAATGAGCGCATGCGGCCCCGGCCAGCTGAATTCACCCCCGTTCCAGCCGTGAATCAGAATAATCGGCACGGCATCGGGATAATCCACCTGCACCAGTTGATCATAAGCCTCCCAGTTCTCCCATAAACCGGATGATACCAATCGGCTGGTTTTGGCAGAGCAGGATACCAGCGCCACTACGCAGAGCGATAGCAACAGACGGATAAGGATACGCTTCATGACGCAATGTTCGTTGATTATCTCCTCCATGCCAACCATCGCTTGGCAATAGCTGCTGCGTATGGTCGGATAGGCGCTATGAAAATGCTGTTTGATTTTTTTCCTGTGGCGCTGTTTTTCATCGTCTACAAAATGTTTGATATCTATGTTGCCACTGCCGTGCTGATTGCCGCTTCGGCCGTGCAGACCTTCGGCCACCGCATCATCAAAGGGCGGTTTGAAAACACCCATCTGATCACACTGGTGCTCGTCGCCCTGTTCGGCGGCCTGACGCTCGTATTACAGGATGAACTGTTTATCAAATGGAAGCCGACGGCAATCAACTGGCTATTTGCCATCATCCTGATCGGCTCACAATTTATCGGGGAAAAGAGTGTCATCGAGCGTATGATGGGCGCCAATATTACGCTGCCTGCAACAGTATGGATAAAGTTGAATCTGGCCTGGGCTATTTTTTTCATCATGATGGGCACGCTGAATCTCTACGTCGCCTTCTCCTTCGACACCGACACATGGGTCAATTTCAAGCTGTTCGGTCTGATGGGCCTGACCTTCGTCTTCATTATCGCCCAGAGTTTCTTTCTGATGCCCTACCTTAAAGAGGCTGAAGCTTCGAATCACGACTCCGCTTCAAAATAAGTTCTCGCCATACAAGCTGCTCCAGTTGCAGTGGATCAGCCCGAACATCGCGTGGTCGGTATCGTTCTATGCAGGGACACCAGCATTAATTTTATTTCAGGTTGAAAGGGAATGGCAATGACGACAAGTTCACTCTGCCAGACTGAGTTAACATCTGAACCACGCAAAAGGCCCCGCAAATGCGGGGCCTTTTTAGTACGATTCAACTTGTGTCATCGATAATCTTTGCTAATCAAAATGAGTCAGTACGCTATGTAGCGCTGTCGCCACTAACCTCATCAATCAACTCAATCACAGCCATCGGTGCGGCATCGCCGACGCGGAAGCCTGTTTTGATCATGCGCGTATAGCCGCCGACGCGATCAGAACATGCCACGGCAATATCACCAAACAAGCGATCCACAATCGGGCGGTAACGCAATTTGGCCAAAGCCTGACGACGGGCATGCAGATCACCACGTTTACCGAGCGTAATCAGCTTTTCAACATAAGGGCGCACGGCACGCGCTTTTGCTTCTGTGGTTTCAATACGGCCATGCGTCAACAATGACGTGGCAAGATTGGCCATCAATGCGCGGCGATGGCCGCTGACCAGCCCCAAAGAACCATGGTGTTTACGATGTCTCATCTCTCTTAACCTCTTCTTATTCTACGTCTTCGAGCGCTGTTTCCGCATCTTCCTGCGGCGGCCAGTTCGGTAAATCCATACCCAGTTCCAGACCCATATTCTCCAGCACTTCCTTAATTTCATTCAAGGATTTGCGACCGAAATTAGGCGTGCGCAGCATCTCCTGCTCACTACGCTGAACCAGATCCCCAACACGGAACACATCATCGGACTTCAGGCAGTTCATCGAACGAACGGAGAGATCCAGATGCTCAATCGGCTGCACCAGCAACTCTTCAAGTTCCTCGCTAGAGTTATCTTCGACTTCAATCACATCAACTGCGCTGAAATCAATAAATACAGCCAGTTGCTGCTTGATGATTTTTGCAGCTTCATTGATCGCTTCTTGTGGAGAAATGGCACCATTGGTTTCCATTTCCATAATCAGCTTGTCATAATCGGTGCGCTGACCCACACGCGCCGACTCAACGTGCGTCGCAACACGTGTAATGGGTGAGAAGGATGCATCGATCAGCAGGGATCCGACTGGTCGATCTTCAACTTCACGCTCACTAGCGGCATCATAGCCACGCCCTTTCTCCACCACTGCATCAACTTTGAGATGACCATCATCATTAAGATGGGCCAGAATCAGTTCAGGATTCAGGATCATCATTCCTGCCGGGCAGTTGATGTCGCCGGCAGTGACTACAGATGCACCCTTCACATCCAGAGAAATAGATGCCGCATCATCACTTTCCATGCGGATATCCAGCTCTTTCAGTGTCAGGATGATATCCATCACATCCTCACGCACACCCTTGATGGTATCGTACTCATGCGAAACACCATCAAAAATAACAGATGTGACAGCAGCGCCAGGCAATGAGGACAACAGCATACGGCGCAAGCTGTTGCCGAGCGTAGTGCCGTAACCACGTTCAAGCGGTTCGAACACAATCTTGGCAGCGCGCCCGGCAATCTTCTCTTCAACGCTGATATTACGCGGATTTATCAATTGCATGAAATGACCCTCAGTGATTACTTGGAATAAAGTTCGACAATCAGTTGTTCCCGGATAGCCGGATCAAGCTGATCGCGTGCAGGCAATTCACGGAATGTGCCCTGACGAGTGGGCAGATCAACATCCACCCATTCAGCAGTACCGCGTGAACCAGCCGCTTCTGCAGCAGCACTGATACGCAGATGTTCTTTGGCGCCATCAACCAGCTCAAGACGAGAACCAACAGGCACACGGTAGGATGGGATATTGGCAATCCTGCCATTCACTTTGACCAGCTTGTGACGCACGATCTGGCGCGCCTCAGTACGCGAACTGGCCAGTCCCATGCGATAAATCACATTGTCCAGACGCGACTCAATCAACTGCAACAGATTCAGGCCAGTGATGCCGGACATACGGTCGGCATCTTTAAAATAGCTCAGAAACTGCTTTTCCTGCAGGCCATAAATGCGTTTCACCTTCTGTTTCTCGCGCAGCTGCAAACCATAGTCGGACACTTTGCTTCGACGATTCTGTCCATGCATGCCCGGAGCGTAGGGGCGACGCTCAATCGGACACTTGTCCGAATAGCATTTGCTGCCCTTGATATAAAGCTTCTCGCCTTCGCGTCGACACAATCGACACTTGGCTTCCAAATAACGTGCCATCTAATATACTCCTAAACGCGGCGCCGCTTTGGCGGGCGGCATCCATTATGTGGAATCGGGGTAACATCACGGATCGAAATCACATTGATGCCGACTGCGGCAATGGCGCGTAGCGCGGATTCACGTCCGCCACCTGGCCCACGAACCAGTACGGAACAGTTCTTTACACCATGATCCATCGCCTTGCGGGCAGCTTCTTCCGCTGCCACTTGAGCGGCAAACGGCGTACTCTTGCGAGAACCCTTGAACCCGGACGCACCGCTGGTCGCCCAGCAGATGGCGTTTCCTGCATCATCGGTGAATGTAATTATAGTATTGTTGAAGCTTGCCTTGATGTGCGCAACGGCATTCGCAATATTCTTGCGGACGCGTTTCTTGCCACCAACAGCTCTTTTAGGTGCAGCCATGCGTTATCCCCTGTTACTTCTTCTTGCCCGCAACGGTACGACGCGGGCCTTTGCGTGTGCGGGCATTGGTTTTACTGCGCTGACCACGAACCGGCAAGCCTCTGCGATGGCGCAGGCCACGATAGGTGCCAAGATCGGTCAGACGTTTGATGTTCATGGTCACTTCGCGACGCAGATCACCTTCGACATTAAAATCGGTATCTATGATACCACGAATTTTGTCGACTTCAGAATCGCTCAAATCTTTAACGCGGATGTTCCCATCGACTCCTGCATTGGCGAGAATCTGCTGTGATGAACTCAGACCAATACCGAAGATATAGGTCAGAGCCACTTCAACGCGTTTCTGAGTCGGAATATTTACACCGGATATACGAGCCACTTATTATCTCCTTAACCCTGACGCTGTTTATGTCGCGGGTTTTCGCAAATAATACGAACAACACCCTTGCGACGAATCACACGACATTTATTGCACATTTTTTTCACTGATGCACGGACTTTCACGCCTGCACCTCCTAACATGTTCTACCGGTTGCCCGGCTTGCTCGAATTTTTGTCAAATTCTTTTCGCGGCAGCTATTTCTCTCTGTACGAGATCCGACCGCGAGACAAATCATACGGTGAAATCTCCACCGTCACTTTGTCGCCTGGAAGAATACGAATATAATACTTGCGCATTTTTCCTGAAATTGTACACAGTAACTGGTGATCATTTTCCAGTTTCACCTTGAACATGGCATTCGGAAGCTTTTCAACCACTTCCCCGGACATCTCAATAATATCTTCTTTCGCCATGCCTAGTTACTAACCGCCTCTTTCAGAGCGGCATACACCGCTTCCATTTCCCCTCCGGCATCGATCTTTAAAAAACCGTTCCGGTGCTGGTAAAATTCCAGCAATGGTGCTGTCTGTTCATTGTAGACTTCCAGACGGTTGGCTATCACATCTTCGCGATCGTCATCCCGCTGGTAGAGTTCTCCGCCACAGCGGTCACAGCACCCTGCTTTAAGGGGCGGCGAATACTGCCTATGAAATCCAAAACCGCAAGCCCTGCAAATCAACCTGCCGCACAGACGCTTTAACAGGCTTTCCTCCGGCGCATCCATAAACACAATCCGCCCGATAGAGAGCCCATTTTTAGCCAGCATTGCATCCAGCGCTTCAGCCTGAGCTACATTACGAGGGAAGCCATCGAGCAGGAAATCCTGACCGTTTCCTGCCAGTATCCGTTCCTCGATCATGGCCACCACGACTGCGTCCGGCACAAGTTGACCAGCATCCATATATTGCCTGGCCTGAAGTCCGGCTGCTGTCGCATCACGCACCGCTGCACGCAAAATGTCGCCCATGGCCAGATGTGCCACATTAAACTCAGTCGACAGCCTGGAGCCCTGAGTGCCTTTACCTACACCCGGAGGGCCAAATAGAATAAGATTCATGTAAGGAAACAGGATTACTTGCCGGTTTTAAGGCGGGCTTTCTTCATCAAACCCTCGTACTGGTGGCTCATCAGGTGCGACTGGATCTGACCCATGGTATCCATGGTAACAACCACCACAATCAGCAATGATGTACCGCCAAAATAGAACGGTACAGATAGTTCGGAAATAAGCCACTGCGGCAGCAGGCAGACCAAACTGACATAGGCGGCGCCAACCACAGTAATGCGCGTCAATACGTTATCAATATAATCGGCAGTTTTCTGACCGGGTCGAATACCCGGAATAAAACCGCCGTTCTTCTTCAGATTATCTGCAGTCTCTTTCGGGTTGAACACGATCGCAGTGTAGAAAAAACAGAAGAATACAACCAGCGTTGTAAACAATAGCATATACAACCAGGCGCCCGGCGATAAAATAGCGGAGAGATCGCCAAGCCAGGCAAAGCCGTCGGCGCCCTTGGTGAATTGCGCAAAGGTCGCAGGCAGCAGAATCAGAGACGAAGCGAAAATTGGCGGTATCACACCTGCCGTATTAATCTTCAATGGCAGGAATGATGACTTTCCACCATACATGCGATTGCCCACTTGTCGCTTGGCATATTGTATCGGGATACGCCGTTGCGCCCGTTCAAACCAGACCACCGCCGCCGTCACAGCCAAAGCCATGCCGAACAGAAACAAAACGACGAAGGGTGAGTATTCGCCGGTACGGGCCAGCTCCAGTGTACGGCCAACAGCAGATGGTAACCCAGCTGCAATGCCGGCAAAAATAATCAGTGAAATACCGTTGCCAATACCTCTTTCAGTAATCTGTTCGCCAACCCACATCAAAAAAACAGTGCCTGCAACAAGCGTAACCACAGTCATGGCACGAAAGTCCATACCGGGATCAATCACCACCGAATGACCACCAACAGAAAATGATTCCAGACCGATGGAAATGCCGACGCCCTGGAACAGGGCCAGAAGAACCGTACCATAGCGGGTATATTCGGTAATCTTGCGACGCCCCGCTTCACCCTCTTTCTTGAGCTGTTCCAACCGCGGCGACACCACTGTCATCAACTGGATAATAATCGCAGCTGAAATGTACGGCATAATGCCGAGTGCAAAAATCGTCAACCGTGAGAGTGCACCGCCGGAAAACATATCAAACATACCCAGCAGTGAGCCCTGAGCCTGATTAAAGAACTGGGCCAGGATACTCGCATCAATGCCCGGTACGGGTATATGCGCACCAATACGAAACACAACCAGCATAGCCAGTGTGAACAGAATCCTGTTCTTTAGCTCGGGAATCTTGCCAATATCGCCAAGCCCACCCAACGCAGCAGAATTGGGCATCTACCTAAGCCTCAACCGCTGTCAGGTTCAGTGTTCCACCCGCGGCCTCCACCTTGGCTGCCGCCTGCACCGATGCAGCCGTCACCGAAATCGTCAACTTTTTGCTCAACTCGCCATTGGCCAGCAATTTGATACGATCAACCGCACTGCGCACCAGACCCGCTTCATACAATGCCGCAGCATCTACAACTGCACAATCTTCAAACTTGTTCAGACCATCCAGATTGACGACCTGAAAATCGTTATCCTTGAGCGGCGTAAACCCACGCTTGGGAACCCGACGAATCAACGGCATCTGTCCGCCTTCAAATCCGCGCGCCACTTTGCCGCCGGAACGTGACTTCTGGCCTTTATGGCCGCGACCACCGGTTTTACCGTTGCCGGTAGCGATACCCTGACCCTTGCGCTTGCCCGACGGACGTGAACCAGGATCTGCATTCAATTCATTCAATTTCATCGTTTACTCTCCAGCCTCAATACAAACGAGATGACTGATTTTATTCACCATGCCGCGAACAGACGGCGTATCTTCCAGTTCGACAACCTGGTGCATGCGGCGTAGCCCCAGACCCACCAATGTGGCTCTCTGGTCTTTTGCATAACCGATGCCGCTCTTGACCTGACGAACGCGGATTGTTGCTTTGCTTGCCATGTGAATACTCCTGATTACGCTGATTTGCCGCGACGGGCGGCAATCTGCTCAGGGCTTTCCAGCGATTTCAAACCATTAAATGTGGCACGAACGGTGTTGATCGCATTACGGGAACCCTGTGATTTGGTCAATACATCCTTCACACCAACGGCATCAAGCACAGCACGCACTGCAGAGTTGGCAATAACGCCAGTACCTTCTGAAGCGGGCTTGATCATAATACGGCTGGCATCCTGAATGCCGGTGACCTGATAATGAATCGTATTACCCTTACGAGGCACATGAATCAGTGACTTCTTGGCAATATCACACGCTTTACGGATCGCTTCAGGCACTTCTTTTGCCTTGGCGTGGCCAAAACCAACATGACCATTACCATCACCAACCACCATCAAAGCGGAGAAGCTCATACGGCGACCACCGGAAGTAGTCTTGGCGATACGATTAATGGTGATCAGTTTTTCTGTCAGGTCCAATTCATCTGCGTTGATCATCTATATACTCCTAAAACTTCAGGCCGCCGGCGCGAGCGCCTTCAGCCAATGCCTGTACGCGACCGTGGTAGGCAAAGCCGCCACGATCAAATGCCACTTCGCTAACGCCTGCTTTGACAGCGCGCTCCGCTACCAGTTTACCCACTGCTTCAGCACCGGTTTTATTGCCACCGTTTTTAATGCTTTCATCAAGGCTTGATGCCGCAGCCAGGGTTGTTCCTTTGGCGTCATCAATCACCTGCGCATACACATGGCGGGCCGAGCGAAAAATACTCAGACGCAAACGGCCAGCGGCCTTTACGCGAGAGCGAACTTTGCGGGCGCGGCGCACTGCGCCATTGTTTTCATAACGTTTAACAGCCATTTCTGTCTCCTATCTAAGAAAGCTTACGCTTTCTTACCTTCCTTCATAGCAACGTGTTCATCCACGTAGCGTACGCCCTTGCCCTTATATGGCTCCGGCGGACGGAAAGCACGAATTTCGGCGGCCACCTGGCCAACCTTCTGTTTATCAATACCGCTAACAGTGATGATGCTCTTATCAACGACTGCATCAACGCCTTCAGGGAAAGCATACTCAACCGGATGCGAGAAACCCAACGACAGGTTCAGCATTTTACCCTGAGCCTGAGCACGATAACCAACACCGCGCAGTTCCAGCTTCTTTTCGAAACCTTTGGTGACGCCAATGACATTGCTGGCAAGCAGCGCACGCACCAGTCCGTAAAATGATTTGGTCTTTTTGCTTCCCAAATCCGAGCACAGCACAGAAAGAACATTGCCTTCCTGTTCCACCGTGATGTTCGGAAACAGCGGCGAAGTTAGCTCGCCCTTGCTGCCCTTGATGGTGACTTCATCAGCAGCAATGTGTGCCTCAACACCAGCAGGCAGGGTAATAGGTTGTTTACCAATACGTGACATATCTACCTCAAAAGACCGTGCATAGCACTTCGCCGCCCACATGGGCTGCACGTGCTTTTTTATCAGTCATAATGCCCTGCGATGTACTGATCATGGCAACACCATAACCATTCTTGACGCGTGGCAACTCTTCAGCAGACACATAGACACGACGACCAGACTTGGAGATACGGGTGATCTCCTGAATAATAGCCTTACCTTCATCATCGTAACGCAATGTCAAACGCAGGAAGCGGTGACCTTTATGATTATACGCTTTGACAGCAGCGATATAACCTTCTGTTTTCATTAGTTCAGCCATAGACAGTAATACATTACTGGCCGGCAGTTCAATTCTTTCAATTCCAGCCTGCTGCGCGTTACGAATACGGGTCAGCATATCGGCAATTCGATCCATCATCATCGTTCTATCTCCTCACCAGCTCGACTTGACCATGCCGGGGATTTCTCCGGCAAGGGCGTGCTTGCGCAGGCAGATACGACACATACCCAGCTTGCGATAGACAGAATGCGGACGACCACAAAGCTGACAACGCGTATAAGCGCGAACTTTAAATTTTGGTTTACGATTGCATTTAACAATCATTCTCTTGGAAGCCATGTGCTGTCCTCTTACTTACGGAACGGCATGTTGAATTGCTTCAACAAAGCGCGTCCTTCATCATTGGTATTGGCGGTGGTGCAGATGGTGATATCCATACCGCGCACTTTATCCACTTTATCATATTCGATTTCAGGGAAGATAATCTGTTCCTTGATACCGAGCGTGAAATTGCCACGGCCATCGAATGATTTGGGTGAAACACCCTTGAAATCGCGGATACGCGGCAGTGCGATATTGACCAGACGATCCAGGAATTCCCACATCTGATCACCACGCAACGTCACCCGGCAGCCGACAGGCATACCATCACGCAACTTGAAGTTGGCGATCGACTTGCGAGCTCGGGTAATGACTGGCTTCTGGCCGGTTATAGCGGTCATATCCGACAACGCCCCTTCAATCAGCTTGGAATTCTGTGATGCTTCACCACAGCCCATGTTCACTGCAATTTTAGAAATCGCAGGCACCTGCATCGGGTTGCCATAGCCGAACTCTTTGGTCAGGGCCGGAGCTACTGTCTCTTTATATATTTCTTTCAAACGTGCCATTGTTGATTATCTCCTAGCTATCCAGCACTTCGCCGCATGAACGGCAGGTGCGAACCTTGCGATCATCTTCCAGCGTCTTGACGCCGAGACGCACGCCGGTTTTGCACTTGGCGCAAAAAAACTGCACATTGGAAATATTCAGCGGCGCTTCTTTTTCTATAATGCCGCCGGAGCTTTGCTCGGTCTGGCGGGTGTGGCGCTTGATCATATTGACCTTGGACACCAGCACGCTGCCGTCTGCCCTGTTCACACGTATCACCTTGCCACGTACGCCTTTGTCGCGTCCGGCAATCACAACCACTTCATCATCTCTGCGGATTCTGGTTTTCACCATGGTAGTCATATCTCTTATCCTATCTTACAATACTTCAGGTGCGAGGGAGACAATCTTCATGTATCCCTTGTTACGCAGTTCGCGTGTCACCGGACCAAAAATGCGCGTTCCAAGCGGCTCATTCTGCTTGGACAGCAGCACGGCTGCGTTTTCATCAAAGCGAATGGAGGAGCCATCGGAGCGACGAAATTCTTTGGCAGTACGCACCACGACAGCACGCTGCACTTCGCCTTTTTTAACTTTACCATTGGGCATGGCTTCTTTTACAGCCACCACAATAACATCGCCAACACGTGCATAGCGACGTTTGGAGCCGCCCAGCACCTTCAGGCATTTGACGCGTCGAGCGCCGGAATTATCTGCTACCTGCAGTACGGATTCTGTCTGAATCATGGCTTAATCTCCCGACTACAGCTGTTCAGCGCGGGTCAGCACGGTTTCCATCACCCAGCGCTTGCGGCGTGAAATCGGAGCTGACTCAATAATGCGAACCATGTCACCAATATTGCAGGTGTTTTCGGCATCATGCGCCATGTATTTTTTATGCGAACGGATGGTTTTGCGGTAGCGCGGGTGCAAATACTTGCGCTCCACCTGCACAATCACAGTCTGTTCTGCTTTATTACTTACTACGACACCTTCCAGGGTGCGCTTGTTACTTGTTGCTTCGGACATCTCTCTATCGCTCCTTAGCTGCGCTCAGCCAGAATGGTTTTGATACGAGCAATTTCGCGACGTACCTGGCCAACACGGGCCGTGTTATTCAACTGCATGGTGGCTCTCTGAAAACGCAGCTTCATGTGCTCCGCCGCCAGTTCATCCATGCGCTCATTCAGATCGGCCGCTTCCATGCCGCGCAGATCTTTTGCATTCTTGTTATCACTCATCGTCCTACTCCACGCACAACAAACTTGGTGCGAATCGGCAATTTTGAAGCTGCCAAATCCAGAGCGCCGCGTGCAACATCTTCGTCAACACCATCCATTTCATACAGGATACGACCAGCTTTGACAGCCGCCACCCAGAATTCAGGTGAGCCTTTTCCTTTACCCATACGCACTTCAGCAGGCTTTTTGGATACCGGTAAATCCGGAAACATGCGAATCCAGATACGACCCTGACGTTTAATATGACGGGTCATGGTAATACGTGCCGCTTCAATCTGACGTGCAGTAATACGGCCTGGCTCCATCGCCTTCAGGCCATACTGGCCGAAGTTCAGGCTGGCGCCGCGCGGGCTTTTGCCACGGATGCGCTGCAGCTCTTTGTGATGCTTACGCCAGCGGATCTTTTTCGGTTGCAACATGATTATAAATCCTCTTAAACGTCTTTATGCTTTGGTTTCGTCTTCAGTATTGCCTAGCTTGATGCCGTTAAATACCCAGACTTTGATGCCAATAATACCGTAGGTGGTATTGGCCTCTGCAAAACCGTAATCAACATCGGCACGCAACGTATGCAACGGTACACGACCTTCACGATACCATTCGGTACGGGCGATTTCAGCACCGCCCAGACGACCAGCGCAATTGATACGAACACCCTTGGCGCCCATGCGCAGTGCGCTCTGAACCGCACGCTTCATTGCGCGACGGAATGCTACACGCCGCTCGAGCTGGAAAGCGATATTTTCGGCCACAAGCTGGGCTTCAGCCTCAGGACGACGTACTTCAACAATGAACACCTGAACTTCCCGACCAAACTTGCGAACCAACTCGCCACGAACCGCATCAATCTCTGCACCCTTCTTACCAATCACTACGCCCGGGCGTGATGTATGGACGGTGACTTTAATCTTGTCAGCCGGACGTTCAATAACAATGCGGGATACGCCTGCATGCTTTAAGCGGGCTTTCACATAACTGCGCAGCTTGATGTCTTCACGCAGCTGATCACCAAAATTCTTGTCGTTTGCATACCAGACTGATTCCCAACCACGGGTAATGCCAACACGGAATCCAATCGGATTTACTTTCTGTCCCATTTAATAAACCCCTTTAACCGCGTTCGCTGACAGCAACTGTCAGGTGAGAATGACGATGAAAACGCTGGCGCATACGCCCCATGCCTTTAGGACGGTACCGCTTTAACGTCATGCCGGCGTTTGCCGTTGCAGTAGATACAAACAATGCATCTACATCCAGGCCATGATTCTGCTCGGCGTTGGCAATGGCTGATTTCAACACTTTTTCATACAAACGGGCTGATTTAGTTGGCGACAAGGCCAACACGGCCAGAGCGCGATCAACATTCAGGCCACGGATGGCATCGGCCATCAAACGAGCCTTCTGTGGGCTGATGCGGCTGTTTTTATGCAGCGCACGTACTTGTTCAGACATGCTTCTTACCTCTTCCTGGCCTTTTTATCTGCACCATGACCGTAGTAGGTGCGGGTAGGCGAAAACTCACCCAGCTTGTGGCCAACCATATTCTCGGTGACGAACACCGGAATAAACTTGTGACCGTTATGAACCGCGAAGTTCATACCCACGAAATCAGGTGCTATCGTGGAACGACGTGACCATGTTTTAATAACACTTCTCTTTTCAGAAGACTGCGCAGTATCAACTTTCTTTTGCAGCGAAGCCTCAATGTAAGGGCCTTTTTTTAATGAACGAGCCATGTCTTACCTCACTTCTGATTACGGCGGCGAATAATGTCACGGTTCGACGCCTTGTTCTTAGTACGGGTCTTGTGACCCTTGGTCGGCACGCCCCACGGGGTCACCGGATGACGACCGCCGGATGTGCGGCCTTCACCACCACCATGCGGATGATCCACAGGGTTCATCACTACGCCGCGTACATTGGGACGCACACCCAACCAGCGCGAGCGACCGGCCTTACCAACTTTGCGGTTGGAGTGGTCTGCATTACCCAGCACGCCAATCGTAGCCAGACAACGCGCATCGACACGGCGAAATTCACCAGATGGCATTTTCAGGATGGCTTTACCGCCTTCCTTACCCATCAACTGAATGGCCGAGCCTGCGCTGCGAGCCATCTGGCCGCCCTTGCCAGGCTTCATCTCGATGTTGTGCAACTGCGTACCAACACGGATGTTGGCCAGCGGTAAGGTACAACCCGGACGAATTTCTGCATCAGGACCTGAACTGACAATATCGCCCGGCCGCAAACCCTGCGGCGCAAGGATATAACGCTTGTCGCCATTCTCGAAAACCACCAGCGCCAGATGTGCCGTGCGGTTAGGATCATATTCAAGGCGCGCAACCTTACCTTCGATACCGAAATTGTCACGCTTGAAATCTACCATGCGATATAAGCGTTTGTGGCCGCCGCCACGATGGAACGAAGTGACACGTCCATTGTTGTTACGACCACCGGATTTGGTTAATCCCTGGGTCAGGCTTTTTTCGGGTGCGCCCTTGTGTAGCCCTTCGTTGACTACGCCGACACGGCCACGATTGCCATTAGATGTTGGTTTCAATGCCTTTAATGCCATTGTTTATACCTCTTCCGCCATATCCAGCGATTCGCCTTCAGCCAGACGCACGACAGCCTTGCGATAGCCTGAACGGATACCGCTGTGAGCGCCGCGACGTTTTGGCTTGGTCGGCATATTGATGACCTGAACCTTTTCCACATTCACTTCGAAGATCGCTTCAACAGCAGCCTTGACCTGAGTCTTGGTTGCAGTACGAGCAACCCGGAATGTGTACTGGTTTGCTGTGCCGGTGCCGGCATAGCTTTTTTCAGTAATCACCGGCTGACGCAGGATGTTAAAATGATTGATGTTTGCATTGACGGTTGAACCCGTTGTATCAGCACTCATGACAAACGCTCCTCGAGTTTATCTACCGCAGCTTCAGTCAGAATCACATGCTTGCTTTTGAGCAGGTTATGAAGATTAATCTGACCATCCAGAATGACACTGGTGTTCGGCACGTTACGGCTCGATAATTCAACATTACTTTCGGACTCAGCCAACACAAACAAGCCGGTTGGAGTATTCAGCGCAGCCTGCACTTTAACAAAACCCTTTGTCTTCACGTCAGGCAGTTCGAGCTTGTTAATAACCGTTACCTTGCCTTGACGTACACAATCTGACAGCACCATGCAGAGGGCGCGGCGACGTTCTTTTTTATTGATACGTGAATCGAAGCTGGTGTTGGCATTCGGGCCATGAGCAGTGCCACCATGACGCATCTGGGCAGCTCGAGTGGTACCCTGACGGGCGCGACCGGTGCCTTTCTGCTTGAATGGTTTTTTGCCACCGCCTGAAACCTGGGCCACATTCTTCACAGCTGAAGTACCGCCACGCTGTGCCGAAGCTAACGAGGCATACACACGATGCACAAAACCATCATCCGAATCCAGACCGAATACAGCCGGATTCAACTCACGCGTACCTACTTCTTTGTTGCTTTGATCTACAACAGAAATCGATGACGTATTTAATGACATATTACGCTCCCTTCACAGCAGGACGCAGCTCAACCAGTCCATTTTTCGAACCGGGCACAGCGCCTCTGACCAGAATGCGATTCTGTTCTTCATCAATACGCACCACTTCGATATTCTGAGTGGTAATGCGCTTGTTGCCGTAATGACCAGGCATCTTCTTGCCCGGGAATACGCGGCCCGGCCACTGGCACTGACCGGTGGAACCCATCTGACGATGCACTTTTTCAGCACCGTGAGTGGCGCGACCACCAGCGAAATCATAACGCTTCATAACGCCTGCGAAGCCGTGCCCCTTGGAGGTGCCTGCGATATCAAGTTTCTGACCGACCTCGAACAGGCATACCTTCAATTCCTGACCCAGTTCATACTCAGCATCAGCGGCCACGCGGAATTCTTTCAGTCCGCCGGTGACTGCCTGACCCTGTTTGGCAAAATGGCCCTGCATGGCGCGTGAGTTGACGCGCTTTGCTTTACCAAAGCCAACCTGAACAGCGTCATAACCGTCTTTGTCTGCGCTACGGCGTGCAATGACTGTACATGGCTCAACATTCAGTACGGTGACAGCGACAGCATTACCATCTTCTGTAAATATCTGCGTCATGCCCGCTTTACGGGCAATTAATCCAACACTCATGGTTATCTCCCGCTTACAGTTTGATCTCGACATCCACGCCGGACGGTAGATCGAGCTTCATCAGCGCGTCCACCGTTTGTGGAGTCGGTTTTTCAATGTCCAGCAAACGTTTATGTGTACGGATCTCGAACTGTTCACGAGAATCCTTATATTTATGCGGTGATTTGATGACGCAGAACTTGCGAATCCGGGTAGGAATCGGAATGGGTCCGCGCACTTCAGCACCAGTGCGTTTTGCTGTAGCTACGATATCTGCCGCACTCTTATCCAGAATGCGATGATCGAAAGCCTTCAGACGTATACGAATACTTTGAGTTGCCACGTATGGTCCCCTATCTTACTTACTAATGTCGGTAACGACGCCAGCGCCGACCGTGCGACCGCCTTCGCGAATGGCGAAGCGCAGCTCTTTATCCATGGCGATGGGCGTAATCAGTTCAACATCCATTGAGATGTTATCGCCAGGCATCACCATCTCAGTGCCTTCCGGCAGGGTGACTGAACCAGTCACGTCTGTGGTGCGGAAGTAAAACTGCGGACGGTAGCCATTGAAAAACGGCGTATGACGACCGCCCTCATCCTTGGTCAGAATATAGGCTTCTGCCTTGAAACTGGTGTGCGGCGTGATCGATCCCGGCTTGGCCAACACCTGACCACGTTCAACATCTTCACGCTTAGTGCCGCGCAACAGTACGCCGACATTATCGCCCGCTTCGCCCTGATCCAACAGCTTGCGGAACATCTCAACACCGGTGCAGGTGGTCGTCACCGTATCTTTGATGCCGACAATTTCGATCTCTTCACCAACTTTTACAACGCCCTGCTCAATACGACCGGTTACCACCGTACCACGGCCGGAAATCGAGAACACATCTTCAATCGGCATCAGGAACGGCTTGTCAATCGGACGTTCCGGCGTAGGAATGAAGGTATCAACCGCTTCCATCAACTTGTGAATGGAGGCCGCACCGATCTCGGATGTGTCGCCTTCCAGCGCCTTCAGTGCAGAACCGATGATGATTGGCGTGTCATCACCCGGGAAGTCGTAGGAGTCCAGCAATTCGCGAACTTCCATCTCAACCAGCTCCAGCAGCTCGTCATCATCAACCATGTCGGCCTTGTTCAGATAGACAACCAGATGCGGTACGTTTACCTGACGTGCCAGTAGTACATGCTCGCGGGTCTGAGGCATTGGGCCATCAGCAGCGGACACAACCAGAATACCACCATCCATCTGGGCGGCACCGGTAATCATAT
>JALUWF010000052.1 GCA_027019785.1 Mariprofundus sp.
AACCATGGATCAAGCATAGTTCGCGCTTTACCAAACTATGGATGCAAAATTATATTCAAACCTATGTGAATCGCGACATGGTTACTGTGTTCCCTGTGCTGGATCGTCAAAAGTATCAACTGTTTATCCATATGCTGGCCAGCCTTTTCGGCCAGATTATCAATTATGCGCATGTCGCCAGAGCGTTGGGGGTATCTCAGCCAACTGCGAAAAGCTATTTCCGGATAGCGCATGGTACTTTTTTCTGGCGGCATATTCCGGCCTTTAGCAGACAGGCTGAAAAACGGATTAGCAAACATCCCAAAGGCTACGTGCGCGATACCGGATTGCTGCACTTTATGTTGCATTTGAACAAGCTTGATGACCTGTTGCAACACCCCGGCATGGGCTTTTCATGGGAATCCATGGTGATTGAAACCATCCTGCGCAATTTCAATGCATTGGGGATTGATTGCGCCTGCTCGCATTACCGTACCAGCGGCGGCGCTGAGGTGGGTTTGATTCTGGAAGGTGAATTCGGGCTGTTACCTGTTGATATTAAATACGGGCAGCATATTCAAGGCAGGCAGTTGCGTAGCCTGCGTGACTTTGTTCACGAACAGGGTTGTCGCTTTGGCATTGTCGTTTGCAATATCGAACAGGCGACGCAGTTGGAAGATCAGATTGTTGCGATACCGTTCGGTTGTTTGTGAAAAAGTGAAACACTTGATCTTTTTATCAGTGTTCATTCGTGGAATCAGTGGCTAGATTTGCCTGGGTTTTTGAAATTGCTTCCGGTTATGCCGGATGAGGGAGTGGCATATGGCATTACAGGGTAAGATGGTGATTGGTCAGTCGGGCGGACCGACGGCAGTGATTAATCAGTCGCTGGTCGGCTCGATTCTGGCGGCGCGCAAGCATGCGGATGTCTCCGGCATTCTCGGCGCCAAACATGGCATCGCCGGCATTATGAATGAAGATTTTATTGATCTGACCGCGCAGAGCGAAGCAGAGCTGGAGACGTTGGCGACGACACCGGCAGCCGGACTGGGATCGGTGCGCCTGAAGCCGGGCAAGCCTGAGTGCGAGCGTGTGTTCGAGGTGTTCAGAAAACATGATGTGCGCTATTTCTTTTATGTCGGCGGTAATGACTCCGCCGAGACGGCGTACATTATTGCCGAAATGGCCAAACAGGCCGATTACGATTTCTGCACCATTCATATCCCCAAAACCATTGATAACGATCTGAAGGTGACCGATCACTGTCCGGGCTACGCCTCGGCAGCGCGTTTTGTGGCGCTGGCCTTTATGGGGGATGATCGTGACAACGCCGCACTCTCCGGTATTAAAATCAATGTAGTGATGGGGCGCGATGCAGGTTTCCTGACCGCAGCGGCGGCGCTGGCCCGGCAGGATGAAGGCGATGGCCCGCATCTGATCTATGTGCCGGAACGCGTCTTCGATGTGGCGCAATTTCAGGCTGATGTAAAAGCGATGGTTGCTCGCTATGGTCGCTGCGTTGTGGCGGTATCCGAAGGCATTACCAATGCCGGTGGCGAGCCGGTGATGACCAGCGGCGAGCGCGATTCACATGGCAATCTGCAACTCTCAGGTTCCGGTGCGCTGGGAGATTTTCTCTCCGGCAAGGTGAAAGAGGCGTATGCAGGGGAGACGGTACGCGTTCGCGCCGATACCTTCGGTTATCTGCAGCGCAGTTTCCCGACCATTATTTCGCCAGTGGATGCCGAGGAAGCGCGCATGGTGGGCGCCTTCGGCGTGGAGCACGCCGTTGCCAGTGGCGAGCCGGGTTCGGTGGCGATTCGTCGCCTCTCCAGCCAACCCTATGCCAGCGAATGTTTTATCACGCCGCTCGCATCGGTAGCGCGCGAAGCGACCTCGCTGAAGGATGCCTACATCAACGAAGCCGGTAACGATGTGACGCAGGCCTGGCTCGATTATGTCGCGCCGCTGGTTGGTGAACTACCAAAGATGGGCAAGCTGTTTTGAAATCGAGTTGCTCAGAAAAATTAGTTACTCTACATTTCCCGGTGGGTAGAAGACTTCAAGCGAACCGCGAATGGACGCTAATTGACGCCAATTAAATCAAAATTCTGAACCAAACAGGAAAATCTTGAACCACAGAGTACACAGAGAGCACAGAGGAGGTCAAAATCTTTATGTTTTGGTTTTCTCTGCTTTTCCTCTGTGCCCTCTGTGGTGATAATCTTTTGATTTTATGATTTTTATTTCTTGTACATTTTGCACGAGATATTTTTCGTAAGGGACTATAGCGCAACGCTGCGGTTTACGTCTTTTGGTTGTCAGCCGAGGATTTTGATGAGGGGTTGGAGGTGCTGTTCGTAGTGTGTCCAGCGACCGATGGAATCTGTATAGAGAGATTGGCGCACCTGCGCCATGCTGCGGGTGATGACAATATTACCAGCTTTGTTGAATTGCAGACACTGTTCGTTCCACGTAAGGCCGCAGGCATCCAGCAGCTTGCGCGTCTCGGCCTCTTGGCCTTCAACCAGATGCTCATAATCCAGTTCATACATCACGCCGTCAGGCAGCCATTCGCGCCAGTGCTGCATCAGGCGCTGATACATGCGGTAGTAATATCCCAGTTCGCCGAGTTTATAGGCATAATCAAACTGTTGGCTGATCAGGTTGGACTGGTAAATCGAGAGGCAGGTGTCGAGCGGGTGGCGACGTACATGAATAATTTTTGCCTGTGGCATGGCGCAGTGAATCGCTCCGATCAGGCGCGTATTGATCAGCGTTTTATCGGTGATGCGCAGGGCATCAGGCGAGTCGGCCTTTAAGCGTTGCAGAAAGGATTCGCCGATCCCTTCCCACTGATCGGCATCGAAAGCAGCAATGCGTTCCAGCGTTAACGGATTATCCTGGGTGTGCATGGCGAAGAGCATATCTTCAAAACAGTGCCATTCGCCACGGCTGCTGACATCGGGATGGGCGGCCAGAATCTGCTCCACCCGCGTGCTGCCGCAGCGCGGCATGCCAACAATAAACAGCGGCGTGGCGTCGCTTATATCGCTGCGGCATTCAAGCACATCCTGATTATAGTGTTGCATGATCGCCTGCATATGCTCCAGTTCGGTATCGGCATGATAGGCGCTTCTGCGGCTGCGCAGTGCATTGCCCTCATCAAAATAACTGAAGGCGCGATCATAGCTGCCGATATCATCCATCACCTTGCCGAGCGCAAAACAGATGGTTTCCCGCTGCTGCGAATCGGCGTCTGTGCGGGCGTGAATATGTTTCAACAGCGCAATATCTGCATCCTGATCGCTCTGGAAGCATTTGAGGTTGGCCAGCAGGGTGCCGGCATGAACATGTTCCGGGTTGATGGCGAGCAGTTTGCGTAGGGTTATTTCTGCATCCTTGAGCTGCCCGTGACCACGTTGTAAATGGGCCTTCTGCAACAGCGCATCGGGGTGATCCGGGTTGTTCTTCAAGGCCTTGTCGGTGCAATCCAATGACTTGTCATAACGGCGGATGCGGAAATAGACGGTGGATAACCCCATCAAGATGGCATCGTTGTCCAGGTGGTATCTGCTGGCTTTATTGAGGCTGATGATCGCCTCATCATAGCGCTTCAGATCGATCAATATTTTGGACAGGTTCAGGGCGATGGGGAGCGATGAGGGCTCCAGTTCCAGCGCCAGCCCGTACCAGTGGGCGGCAGCCTCTGGTTTATTCTGATTGGCATAGAGCGTGGCCAGATTTTTACTGAATGCTACGCGCCGTGGCGCCGCCTTGATGGCCTGCAGAAAATAGGCTTCGGCCTGATCCGGATTGCCGGCATGAAGGCTGGCCACGCCGCGGATGTTGGCCAGGTCGGAATTCTCCGGCCAGATCGCCTCGATCTGTGCGCACAGAGGGGCACAGAGATCGTAGCGTCCGATCGACAACGCTTTCGTGGCCTGCACCACCAGTTGGCTGACCTGGCGTTTCTTGTTATTAGATATGCGCTTGGCGAGGGCCATCAGTCGTCTCCTGTGCGGGCGGGTATTCTGATTTGAATGGAGTGGACAGCGATACTCACAACAACTGTCCGAGTTGCGGGTGATGGCTGGCGTGGATATCCACTGCCGCTAAATAAACCTGATAACACCGCAAGGATGACGGCTGGCGATAAGAAGGCAATCAAGCATGCTATGAGCCGGCGATGGCGGAGACTGTATTTCTACTGTTCGGATGTTGGACGAAGCCGCTATCGCGGAGAACGGATACGTTTTATCTGAATCGTATAGCATAGATCGAAAGTATATACATGTATGCTACTCTAAATCCCTCACAGGAGGATAAGCCCTTGACCTTATTCGCGTTCATTCGTGTGTATTCGTGGTTTGCCCAGCCCTTGACCTTGCTCTGTTCTTTCTCATACAATCCAAACCTTTAAACGAACCGCGAATGGACGCGAATTAAATCAAAATCCTGAACCAAAAAAAGATATTTTTATACAGCATATGCTGTGCCATTGCCGAGCTTGTCCAACAAAGGGTTCAGATTGTGGTTCGTACCTCACACAATCTAACCTTATTCGTTATCATTGCTTGGTTCAAGCCGTATTTACACCATTCGCAGGAATCGCTATGGTTCGCGCCCCTTTTGGCATACCACTTCGGGATTGCCTGTTGGCAGGAGGATAAAATGGCACTGACCAAGACTCAACTGGAAGCCTTTGAAAAGCAGTTAATGGACTGGAAATCCGAACTGGAAATCGGCCAGAGCGTGAATGTTCAAGCTATGCATGAGCAGGAACAGACCTCGTTTCCTGACCCGACCGACCAGGCCAGTATGGAAACCGACCGTAACTTTGAATTGCGTATCAAGGATCGTGAACGTAAGCTGATTAAAAAAATTAACCAGGCTCTTGAACGCATTAAAGCAGGCGAGTTTGGCGAATGCGATTCCTGTGGTGGCGACATCAGCGTCAAACGTCTGCAAGCACGTCCGGTCACCACGCAGTGCATTGAATGCAAAACAGCTCAGGAACAGGAAGAGCGCACCCGCCTCGACTAATCTCTGTTCGTCTCACTCGCGCCTCACATCTTTCATCTGACATCCTTTTACTCACGCCTCCCCCATTGCGCAGTGGAAGCCAAACCGTAGAGTGCCTCGCATGTCTTATCTGGTACTGGCGCGGCGCTGGCGACCGCAGAAATTTGCTGATCTGATTGGTCAGGATGTGGTGGTGCGCACCCTTAAAAATGCCTTGGATAGCGGTAATCTGGCGCATGCGTATCTGTTGTGCGGTATTCGCGGCGTGGGCAAAACCACTATTGCACGCCTGATGGCGATGGCGGTGAATTGCGAACAGCCGGATGGCGGCGAGCCTTGCGGCGCGTGCGCTGCCTGTCGGGGGATTACTGAAGGCTCCAACCTTGATGTGCAGGAGATGGATGCCGCCAGTCATACCGGCGTCGATGATGTACGCGAAATTCTGGATGGCGTGCGCTATCCGCCCGCCACGCTGAAACGCAAAATCTATATTATTGATGAAGCGCATATGCTCTCCAAAAGCGCCTTTAATGCGCTGCTAAAAACGCTGGAAGAGCCGCCTGCTTACGTGATGTTTATTCTGGCCACGACCGAATCCGACAAATTGCCGGTGACGGTGCGCTCGCGTTGTCAGCGCTTTGATCTGCGCCGACTCGGGCAGCACGAAATAGGCGATTATCTCACACATGTATTTGACACCGAATCCATCAATGCCGACAGCGACGCCATTGCGGCTATTGCGCGGGCGGCCGATGGCAGCGTGCGCGATGCTCTGTCACTGGCAGAACGGGTGCTGGCCTACTCATCGGAGCATTTAACTGCCAGCGACGTCATGAGTGCGCTGGCCATGGTTGGCTATGCGCTGGCGCGCAGGTTGTCTGAAAACGTGTTTGCCGGTGATGCGGCGGCGGCGGTCAGGTGCTTGCGGGAGGCGGTTTCCAAAGGTCACGGGGCGCGCACTTTGCTGGAGGAGTTGAGTCGCTTATGGCATCAGCTTGCCTGTCTGCAAGCTGATGCCGGTTTGCTGGATAGCGAGCCTGATGCTGATCATCGCGAATGGTTGACGCAGCAGGCGAGGCGGCTGGATGCGCAGGGGCTGGATTTACGCTATCAGGTGTTGCTTCATGGTATGCGTGATCTGGCGCTGGTGGATGAACGCATGGGGGCGGAGATGGTGCTGATGCGTCTGTGTGGGCTGAATGCGATTTCGCCTGTGGCGATATGGCAAAGCGATCTTGTGCCGCTATCCGAACCTGTTCTGAAATCCGAATCTATCCCTCCAACTGAATCTTACACGCAAATCGAGGCCCCCACGCAAACTGAGGCGGTCACGCCGCCATTTAAGGATATTTCGGAAACAACAGCGGTAGAAGATGCTGCTCCCAAACAGGCAGGTATGGATGTTGTCAGACCGGCGGAGCATCCTGCAGAGGAAGCGTTGCCGCTGGTTGAAGCGCCGCTACCGGCGGGGCGTGCGTTGACGAACTGGCAACAGGTGGTGGAAGCATTCGGTGAAATTAAACCGGGCGTGGCGGCCATGCTTGATCACGTCCTCTGTATCGAATTTGCGGACACAGTGCGGCTGGCGCTGGATCAGCATCAGCAACGGGCCATTGTCGCTCCTGATCGGCTGGCCTTCGCCGAGTGGCTGGGGCGTGAAGTGTTGTGGGAATCGCGACTTGAACAGCAGGGTGAAACCCTGTCGCAGGAGCGGCAGAAACAGGCCCGGCAGGAAGAGGCGCGACTGCGCAAGGGGGCGGAAGATGATCCGCATGTGCAGTCGTTGATGCGCGAAATGGATGCCAAGCTGGTTAAAGTTTTACCTGCCGGCGTGGCTGATGAAGGTTTAACGTAAAAGTCAAAAGCATTTACCGCAAAGAACGCAAAGTTACGCAAAGTAAAAACAAAATTTAACGTTAGGCGGTTGCGCTCTCGTAGCTGTGTGAAGGTTCAACCTTCGGGGTTTACTGCTTTTGGGTTCCCTTTGCGAAACTTTGCGTCCTTTGCGGTGAAAAGGTTTTGAATAGTTTTGTTTAAACAGGAGCAGATGAATGAATATTGGTAAGATGATGCAGCAAGCCAAGAAAATGCAGGAAAATATGAAGCAGATGCAGGAAGATATGGCTGCCATGGAAGTAACCGGCGAGGCTGGCGGCGGCATGGTCAAGGTGCTAATGAGCGGAGACAGGGTTGTGCGCCGTGTTGATATCGATCCCGCCGTATGGGAGGAACAGGACAAGGCGTTAATTGAAGACCTGGTGGCTGCTGCTTTTAATCAGGCTGCCGGCAAAGTGGGCGAGATTCAGAAACAGCAGCAGCAGGGTTTGATGGCCGGTATGCCGTTGCCACCCGGTTTTGCTCTTTGATTCACCTTTCGGGCGTTCCGGCACCGCTGGCGCGGGTGATCGAAATGTTGGCATCCCTGCCCGGCATCGGCCCGAAAACTGCCATGCGTCTGGGTCTGAACCTGTTATCCCGACCTGCTTCAGATTCGGCGCAACTGGCCGAAGCGCTGCAGACGCTGCATGAGCTGGTCGGGTTCTGCGGGGTCTGTGGCTGCTTTGCCGAACAGGGGTGCTGTCAGTTTTGCGAAGATGTGCAGCGCGATGCGGCGGTGATCTGTCTGGTTGAACAGCCGGTGGATGTGCTGATGATGGAGCGCGGACACGGTTATCGTGGCAACTATCATGTGCTGCGCGGTCGTTTAAGCCCGATTGATGGCATCGGACCGGAACAACTCAGATTGAAAGCGCTGGATAAACGGGTGGAACAGGGGGTTAAAGAACTGATTCTGGCTACCAGTGCGACGGTTGACGGTGAAGCTACAGCCCATTATCTGGCCAATCGTTATCAACAACATCATGAGGTACGCATTTCTCGTATTGCGCGCGGCGTACCGGAAGGCGGCGAACTGGAATATCTCGATGAACATACCCTGAGCAGAGCGCTGGAGCAGCGTGTCCACTGGGATGCTGCGGCAGCATAACGGCATCGGTTTGTGTTAAAACAAGAGCTTATTCGACGCCATCAACGGCTCATCAGTGAGATGAGGGAGGCTGGTGTTTCGATGCTGGCTGTTAGCAAATATGCTCCCGACGAGGCGGTGCAAATTCTGATCGATGCCGGGCACAGGCAATTCGGTGAATCGCGGCCCCAGAGTTTGCGCGATCGCGCCAATCGCTGGCCGGATTGCGCATGGCATATGATCGGGCCGGTGCAGAAAAACAAGGCCAAGTATATTGGCCGATATGCGACCATGTGGCACAGTTGTGAAGATCTGCAGACAGCGCAGGCGGTAGCGAGGCATGTGACGGATCGATTCTTGCCGGTGCTGATTCAGGTGAACATTGCCGATGCGCCGGGACAGCATGGGGTGCGACCGGATGAGGTGCCAGCTTTTGCTGCTGGTCTGCGTAAAATCGCAGGGTTAAGGCTGGCTGGCCTGATGTGCATGGCGCCGAAAGATGGTGATGTTCGTCTGGCTTTTCAGACGCTGCGGGGCTTGCGGGATAGTCTGTTCGGTGGAAGCCTTTCGGATGCAGGTGTTGGTGAACTGTGCATGGGTATGAGCGGTGATTACCGGATTGCCATACAGGAAGGCGCTACCATGGTGCGACTGGGTTCGATTCTGTTCGGCGACTGGGATGTGCGCAAAGAATCAAAAACATTCACCGCAAAGGACGCAAAGTTACGCAAAGGAAACCCAAAATAAGTAAACCCCGAGGTCTGAATATATGTGCAACTATGAGAGAGTAACTGCAGGAACTATATCTCGTTTTTACTTTGCGTACCTTTGCGTCCTTTGCGGTTAAAGAGGTTTTAAATAGTTGTTATCAAATAAGGGTAAGGTAAATAGATGCAGGAATTGAAGATTGGATTTATTGGCGGCGGCAATATGGCCGAGGCGCTGATTGCGGGATTGAAACGGGGCGGCCATGCCGGGGATAAAATCTGCGTGTCTGAGCCGCAGCAGCAGCGACGTGATGTGCTTGCCAGTCAATATGGCGTTCAATGTGTTGCTCAGAATGCCGATACGGCGGCCGGTGCCGATGTATTGGTGCTGGCGGTAAAACCGCAACAGATGCAGGCGGCGCTGGGCGGGCTGTCGGCACGACTGAAAGCTGATGCTACGGTGGTTAGTATTGCCGCCGGAGTCACCACCGCATCACTGCACGGATGGTTGGGGGAGCAGACGCATATTGTGCGGGTGATGCCCAATACGCCGGCGCTGCTGGGGGCCGGGATGTCGGTGTTGTTCAGTCAGGCCGATGAAGTTCACAAGCAGCGCACCGAATATGTGCTCAATGCCTGCGGCGAATGTTTGCGCGTGGAGGCGGAAAAACAGATGCATGCGGTGACAGCGGTTTCCGGCAGTGGTCCCGCTTATTTCTTTCTGCTGGCCGAAGTGATGCAGGCGACAGGCATGAAGCTTGGGCTGGATGAGGCCATGGCCGCCAAGCTGGCGGCGCAAACAGCGCTAGGGGCAGGTAAAATGCTGGTTGAGAGCGGTCGCTCCGCCGAGGCGCTCAGGCATCAGGTGACCAGTCCGGGCGGCACCACGCAGGCGGCGCTGGATGTGATGTATGAGATGGGCATGCCGGCAGCTGTGCGTCAGGGGGTCGTGGCGGCCAGCAAGCGTTCCGAGGAGCTGAGTTAATGTTTATTGTGGGCTATTTCCTGCAGGCGGTGGCGAGTGTGCTGCATATTCTGATGACCACGGCGACGATTGTGATTATTGCCCGGGCTGTGTTGTCCTGGGTGTCGCCTGATCCGTATAACCAGATTGTGCGGATTATCAATCAGCTCTCTGAACCGCTCCTGTTTCCGGTCAGAAAGCGCGTGCCTTATTTCAGCGGCATTGATTTTTCACCGTTGATCGTGCTGTTGATCATCATGTTTCTCGATAACTTTCTTGTCGCCAGTCTTAATCGCATCGCCATCGCCCTGATTCAGGGCGGTTAGGGTTGAAAGGCATGGCTCGCAAAGTCGCAAAGATCGCAAAGGGGGACCAAAAAAAAGTTGGGCTTGTTTTTCTTTGCGTCTTTGCGTCCTGGCGAGAGCCGCTTTTGACTTTGGTTGCGGCTATGCGGTTGGATTTATTGCAGTTAAATGCCGAGGCAGGATAATAAAAAGGCTGGATGGAGCATTGAATATGTTATTGCGTGATCATGCCTAGGAACGCTGTCACTATAGAGATCAGCGAAGATAAACTGGCTGAATTGTGTTGTGAGGGAAAAGGTGGGTTATACCTGAACGTGCATGCCCAGCCGGGCGCACGGCGGGCGCAACTGCGCGGCCTGCATGGCGATGCCGTAAAAATTGCTGTCGGCGAAGCAGCTCAGGATGGTAAAGCCAATAAAGCCATTGTACGTCTGATCGCCAAAGCGCTCGATCTGTCCGTTTCATCTGTAGAGATTACATCCGGAAAGACCGCCCGGCGCAAACGTGTGTTTCTGTCCGGAGATGTCGCCGGCCTGAAGCAGAGCACTCTCAACTGGCTGAATGCTGGTGGCTGATTCGCAACCGGCTTTAAATCAACCCATGCTGAAGCAGCCGCTGTTGTGGTTGCTGCTGATCTGCGCGATCAATTTTTTCGCTTTTCTGGGCGGGCATAGCCTGTGGGATGTGGATGAGCCCAATAATGCCGTCTGCGCCCGTGAGATGCTGCTGGAGGGCAACTGGTGGGTGCCGATGTTCAACGGTGCTTACCGCTTCGATAAACCGATTCTGATCTACTGGCTGATGATGCCGCTGGATGCACTGTTCGGTGTTAATGAGTGGACGGCGCGTTTGCCGTCTGCGCTGCCGATGACCGCGCTGGTGCTGGTGATCTGGGGTATGACGCGGCGTCTGATGGCTGATTGTTCAGCGACAGTGCGGGACAATACGTCTCTGATGGCGGCAGGCCTGTTTGCAACCGCCCTGCACATCATCGTAATTGCACGGGCGGCGGTGCCGGATCCGCTGCTGATGCTGGCGCTCGGCATTGCGTTGCCAGCGCTGCTGATCGCATACCTTGAACAGAAACAAGAGTTACAGAAGCGCCAACCGGTACAGGGTATGCCGGGGCTGCTGATCACCGCTTATATTGCGATCGGATTCGGTACGCTGGCCAAGGGGCCGATTGCCGGATTGATGCCGCTGCTGATTGTCGCCGCCTTTTTGACACTGAACAGGGACTGGCAAAGCTGGCGCCTGTTCCATCCGTTCAAGGGCATCGGCATTGCGCTGGCGGTGGCATTGCCCTGGTATATTACCGTTGGAATTTTGACCCACGGTGTCTGGCTTGAAGGCTTTATTTTTCACCAGAATATCGACCGCTTCACCAGCCCGTTGCAGGGCCATCACGGTTTTCCGGGGCTGTATATTGTTAGTATGATGTTGGGTTGGTTCCCGTGGACCGGGCTGTTGGCGGCGACGCTATGGTTCGGCTCATGGCGTTTGACATCCTTGCGGCAAGAGCCGGTGCGGCTGTTTCTGCTGTGCTGGATCGGCATTTACATCCTTTTTTTCAGCATTGCGCGCACCCAGTTGCCGAATTATATCCTGCCGCTGTTTCCAGCCACGGCCATGCTGATGGCATACGGATGGATGCATGCTTCCGAAGCACTGCGTCAGCGCGCCATACGCTGGCTGGTTTGGACAGCGCTGCTGCTGTCATTGGTGATCGTGGTTGGCGGCGGCATGGCGCTGGAAAAACAGTGGCCGGGCGAGGGTTATTATATTTTGGCCATGTTACCGATGCTGCTGGTTTCGGCCTGGCTGGTGTGGAATAAACAGGCAGACCGGCAGCCGGGGCGGGTTGACGCCCGGCTGATGTTGCCGATCGCTATGGCGGTGTCTATCCTTATGTTGGCTGGCTGGTCGGTGAAGGGGATTGATCACCATAAAATCAGCAAGGTGTTGGCGGCCAAAGCCACTGAAGCAGGTTTTGACGGTAGTGAGTTGGCAACATTCCATTATTTTCAGCCATCACTGCTGTTTTATCATGGTGGTCGTCTGCCCCTGTTAACCAAAACTGCTCAGGTGGGCGCATGGCTGGCTGGTGGCAAGGCGGTGGTGATCGCGCAGGATGCGCTTGAACTGTTGCCAAAAGCCATCATTCCCTATCTGATTGTGCATGCGCGGTTACACGGTATGTATGCGCGCAAATGGTTGTTGCTGGTGAGTCTGCAGCCGTTGGATAGCAATCATGGAGGCGGTAAAGTGAAGGGAGAGAGACGATGACAGGGGATGATGGTAATCCGGTGGAAGCGATGATTTCAATTGTCGTGCCGCTGTACAGGGAAGAGGAAAATGTGCCGCTGCTGGTGGCCGAAGTGGCGGAAAAACTTGCAGGCCATGCTTACGAATTGATTCTGATTGATGACGGTTCGGATGACGGGACTGTGGAAGCTGCCAAAAAAGCGCGCGCATCGGATGATCGCGTGGTGCTGGTACAGTTACGTCGTAATTTTGGCCAGACTGCCGCCATGAGCGCCGGTTTTGATCGTGCACGCGGCGACTATATTGTCTATATGGATGGCGATCTGCAGACCGATCCGGCCGATATCCTCAAGCTGCTGGAACGCATGTGTCGTGACAATCTCGACATGGTCAATGGTTGGCGCAAGGATCGCAAAGACGATAATCTGTCGCGTAACCTGCCATCTAAAATTGCCAATCTGTTGATACGCAGCTCCACAAAAGTGCGCATGCACGATTATGGCTGTCCGATGAAACTGATGCGCGCCGATGTGGCCAAAAATTTACGTATTTATGGTGAACAGCACCGTTTTTTGCCGGCGCTGGTTGATCTCTATGGCGCTAAAATTGGCGAAGAAGTGGTTGACCACAGGCCGCGCCTGCATGGCGAGAGTAAATATGGCATCGGGCGTACCCTGCGTGTGTTGGTGGATCTGATGCTGGTTGTATTCTTCCAGCGTTTTACAGATCGTCCGCTACAGCTGTTCGGGCCGGCCGGTCTGATAGCGCTGGTCGGTGGCCTGTTTATCGATCTGTACCTGACACTGGATAAACTGCTGTTCGGCTCAGAACTGGCCAGCCGACCGATGTTGCAGTTGGGGTCGCTGTTGATTGTGACCGGCATTCTGCTGTTTGGTATCGGTCTGATTCAGGAGATGCAGACGCGCATCTATTATGAATCAACCGGACGCCGCCATTACAGCATACGGAAAGATGATGAGGCGTGAAGCCTGCGTTAGATGTGAGATGTTAGATGTAAGAGGAAAAGACACTGCATCTCACATCTCACATCTCACACCTCACATCTGACACCTCATGTTCTGGATTAAACTCCTTCTTTCCTTCCTGCTGCTGGCTTATCTGGGCTGGGCGTTAAATATCTCCGATATTTTTTCATTATTGGAAACAGCTGACTGGCGACTGGTAGCTACCGCCGTACTCTGTCTGGTGGTTGGTCAGATACTGTCTGCGATTCGCTGGACATGGCTGGCACGGGGGCTGGGTCTTGAGGTGTTGATTGCAAGAAAAATTCAGCTCTATTTTCTCGGTATGTTTTTAAGCCTGTTTCTGCCCTCAATTATCGGTGGCGATGTGGCGCGCGGCTGGTTGTTGGCCAGTGGGCGTGAGCATGCCGGTTGGCCGGCGGCTGCCAGCGTGATTATGGAACGAGTGAATGGCGTTGTCGGGCTGGGCTTGCTGGTTTCGTTTTGTATGTTGTTTCTCGATATCCCTTTGTTGTGGATGCTGCTGTGGAATGGCGGCGTGGTGCTGTTATTGGTGTTGTTATTGAGCGCGCCATGGTGGTGGCCGCGTCTGGCTGATTCCGGCTGGAGTGGCAAGCTCTCCGGTTGGAAAGTTCTGCCATTGACAGCGCCCCTGTTCCAGCGTGCATGGTGGAAAAGCCTGCCAGTCTCTATGCTGTTTCAAATGCTGGTCGTGCAGGCGCATGTGTTGCTCGGTATGGCTGTTGGCATGGAGTTGTCATGGTTCGCCTACGGTTTTATGGTATGCTTGGTGGCGCTTGCTTCTGCCATTCCTGTCTCTTTTAACGGTTTCGGAATTCGTGAAGCCGGGTATGTGAGTCTGGCTGTGTGGTTCGGCGCATCAGCCGAGGCTGCAGGTGCCATGGCCGCGTTGTGGGTGCTGGTGCTATTGATTGCATCATTGCCCGGTGGCTACGTGCTATGGAAAATGGGGGGCGCCGGTATGTTGCAGCGCATCAGAATGGGGATTTCATCGTGAGACTGCCATGTGGACAGCCAGGCAAGAAAAACAACAGTCTGTCACTTTTTTGTGTTGGTGGTCATTTCGCCGTGTCATCGCTACTATCCACCCCCATGTTCAGGAAGGGGATATTATCGATATGGCTGGTATTTGTTCTGGCAACAGGGCTGGTGACTGGCCTGACAGCGAGCATTAGCACGGCTTCAGCCGGAGTTCTGAGTGATGAAGCGGCGCAATGGGGTAGTGATGCGAAGACGCTGGCGACGGCGCCGCTATCATGGGAGAAGCCGGACTGGTTCTGGTTTGAAACCGGCATTGCATTAACTGCAGCGTCGTCGCTGCTGGATCGCAGGCTGTATCGGCAATGGAATGGCGCCAGTGGTGCGGCAACATTCGGTAATGGCTGGGCCTTGGCTGCGCCGGCAGGCGCGGTGCTGTTTTACGGCATGCAGGGCTGGCTGGGCGATGATAACAGGGCCCTGCGAACAGCAGGTATGTTTGCCGAAGCGGCCACATTCAGCGTGCTCGCAGCAGGTGTATTGAAGGTGGCGACAGGGCGGGAACGACCTGTTGCGCCGGGAACCAACAATGGCCAGTTCCACCCCGGCAATATTGGTGATGCACGCACATCCTTCCCATCAGGCCATGTGGCGCTGGCTTTTTCGGTCGTAGGCGTACTGTCGGCGCATCGGGATATGCCCTGGTGGTCTGCGCCTGTGGCTGCCGTGGCCGGCGTAGTCACCATGTTTGCACGTATTCGCGATAAACGTCACTGGGCTTCAGATACGGTGGCTGCAGCTCTGATCGGTTTTGGTATTGGCAATTTTGTTGCCAGTCAACGCGATAGCAGCGGCTTCAGGCCGATGATGGTTTCAGATGCAACAGGTATCGAGTGGCGGATGACGTTTTAGCACCGCCACGGGCGACAGGTCAGGCGATCTCAGACGATCTCCAAGTGTCGTTTATGACGCGTGAGATTATCGCAGCCGCCATCCCGAACCACCACCATATCCTCTATACGCACACCGCCCAGCCCCGGATAGTAGAGTCCGGGCTCGACAGTGACGACCTGACCTGCCTGTAGAATATCGCTAATGGTGGAAATGCGTGGCGATTCGTGAATTTCCAGGCCGACGCCGTGGCCGGTGCCGTGAAAAAAGCCGCTCTGTTTGCCGCGAACCATGCCGGTTGCATAGCCCTGATGATCAAAATGCGCTGTGATGGCCCGGTGGATAGTTGCGCCATCCACGCCGTCAGCTATCATTGAAATACCGATATCCTGACCCTCGCGCACGGTCCGATAGAGTTTTTTGATCTCAGGGTTGGCCTTGCCTTTGACAAAGGTACGGGTCATATCGCCCCAGTAACCGGTTGCCAACACCCTCGGGAAGATATCAATAATGATGGTTTGATGCGCACGAATAAAACCGCTGCCGATATTGTGCGGATCGGCGCCTTCACGGCCACAGGCGACAATGGTGTGCGCCGGCATGGCGCCCTTACCGATCAGGAAGGTTTCGATTACACGCCGCACATCCGCTGATTTTACTTTTTTGCCGGATTCGGCATCGCGCAGGATGCCATCATTACCAATGCTGCAAGCCGCCAGATAGTGCTCAGCCTGCTGCATGGATTTTCGCGTCAGTTGCTCCGCTTGCGCCAGTGACCGAATTTCATATTCGCTTTTGATGGCTCTGGCCGGGAAAAATGAGCCGTCAACGGGTGTGATGGTGAATCCCCAACTGCGCAGTTGCTCTGCATATCCAAGCGGGAACTGGCGGGGGACATCCATACGGGTGATGTCTTGATCCTGTAAAAATGCCGCTGCAATGGCGGCCAGCCCGCTGCGCGACTGCTGCGCAGACTGTTCTCGCCACGTCGAATCAAGATGTACTGCATCCAGCCTCGATTGTTTGCGGGCGCGATCTACTTCCAGCGGCGATAGCAGACCGTGCCAGCAGCCGTCAATTTCAACGGCGATAAATGGATCAGGGACGAACATGCCGCTGGCATAAAGCATATCTGCATCGTGTTCGGAGTCTGCAATGATGAGTTTTGTGGATGAGGAATTAGTCATGCGGCGTATTCTTTCAGAATTTCAGTCCGAGTCACTGACAAATGTTTTGGCTTTGCTTTGCATCTTATCTGCGTTCATCCGAGTTCATCTGTGGCTCCTGCCTTTGAATCTTTCTCCGTGCCTGACGTTTTAAGTTCGCGATCCATCATATCACGGATATTCATGCTTTTGAGCAGCCCGCAGTGCTCCCGGCCCAGTTGAAAGTAGAGATCGGCCAGCTGATTGCCCAGAGATGTATTCCGCCAGTTGTCCGGCACTTCCATCGGTATCTCATTGAGGCGGTGAAAAATCTCAAACAGAGTCATCTGTTCAGCATCAAAGCCTGGTAGCCAGCCGGAATCATCAGCATCGGCATTGATGCTGCGCAGCAGATTGACCGCGCAGAGCTGGTCCAGCCATTCCTGCAGGATGTTATTGGGCAAATCGGTCTCTTCGATCAAATCATGCATATTCAGTGTTTTTCCTGCATACAGCGCCTGGGCTGCACGCAACAGGATCAGATGCGAATAGAACTGTCGAATACCCGGCTTCTGAAAGCTGCTGTTCTGGCGGTGTGATTGTTCCGGATGTTGCAGACAGAAGGCGATTTCTGAGCCGAGCAGTACAATGACCCATATCAGATAAATCCAGATTAGAAAGATCGGCAGGGTGGAGAGGGCACCATACAGGCGTTCGTAATTGGCGACCTCGGTGACATAAAAGGCGAAGCCGAATTTGGCCCACTCAAACAGAGCGCCGGCAACCAGGCCGCCTACAGCGGCATAACGGAAGGGTACGGAGGTGTTGGGCAGCACGCAGTAGAGTGTCGCCATGGCCAGTGATGACATCATCCACGGCAGCAGAAACGGGGTTTGGCTGATATAAGATGCGCCTTCCGCAACATGCCTGATGACAGGTATGGCGGTGAAGTAGGAGGTGATGGATATGGATGCGCCGATCAGAATGGGAGCCAGTGTCAAGGTGGACCAGAAGGTGATGAACTTGGACAGCCAGGCGCGGGCGCGGGTAATGCGCCAGATGTCGTTAAAGGCTTCTTCGATGGTATTCAGCAGCGCAGTGGCTGTGAACAGCAGGCCGATCACGCCGAATACAGAAATGGCGGTGGTTTTATCAGCCACGGTACCGAGATAGTCCTGTACGGCTTTCTGGCTGGTTGGCAGCAGGTAACTCAGCAGCGTATGGCTGATGTTGCCGGCCATGGTATCAAAGGTCTGGAAACTGGAGAACACTGAAAAACCGAGTGCCACCATCGGTACAATGGCCAGCAGCGAGGCATAAGCCAGCGCAGAGGCGCGCTGGATACACTTGTCGGCCAGAAAGCGATCAATAACACGAATGCAAAAGCGTAACAGATGGGTGCCGTGACGAAACAGGGCGGGCAGACTGGCAATGTCCGCCACGTCCATGTCCAGCATGTTGCTAATCTGCTGCCGTAGCGAAGGCTTCCTGTTCATCAGGAGCTATCTTAGAGAATAGCTCCTGGAAGGCAAAGATAAAATTTCTGACCTCAGATGTTAGCTGTGTAGTCCCAGCATGATGAACAGGGTCAGACAGGCAAGACCTGCAGGTACAAGCAGTGCAATTTTGATATCATCCCGATATGACTCCGGGATAAAGTGAAAATGTTCTTTGGTATCTCTGATCTGATATGAAACTGCCATTGTAAACCTCCTTAATTGTTCCTCTCAACAACAGGGGAAAGTATGCTGGCTTCACTTAGTTTATTCTGTGAGTGAGGTCACAAAAAATCAGATTGATGTACAGATTGTTGCATAGATTAATGCACAGATTCATGTCAGTTTTATAGCAGGCTTAGCGCATCCGGCAGATCGGCAACTGAGGGTAACAGGAGGTCGGCTTTGATGCCTGTGGATTTGGCAAATTCTTGCCGATAT
>JALUWF010000053.1 GCA_027019785.1 Mariprofundus sp.
ATCTTCCATCCGTCATCTCACTTTGTCCATCTTTTACGCCCAAAGAAAACTATAAAGTATATACCTGACCCTCCTGGTTCACATGTCTGCCCCGACATTAACTCAATAACTCATGCCTGACCCCGGTAAGCAACAGGCTGCGGCGTACGGATTTGTATTTACGTATACTATAGCGTAAGGTTTTGCGCATGAGCGTGCATTATTGTGGCTACGAATGGTTAAAGAGGACTTATCATCTGGATGTTGAGTCCCTCAACCCGATTGCAAAGGTTGGCGGGGCAAAGAGTCCTGATAGCCGTATATACCGTCCAGAGTACCAGCCTGAAGATACGCTGGCTGGACACCTTCTTTTTGCCCTCAAGCATGAGAACTTAAACCTTGGTATTCTCAAAGCATTATTCAACACCTGTGATACTAAAGAGCTTGAGCAGTGGATTTCTGAGAACCCCCAAGGCATGCAATCTCGCCGTGCATGGTTCTTTTATGAGTGGTTAACGGGTAAAGAATTAAACCTTCCTGATGCAGATACAAAGTTTAAATATGTTGATGCGCTGGATGAGAAATCCTATTACACCGCAGAAAAGATAAACTCTCCCCGCCATAAGGTCAGAAACAATATGTCGGGCGTTGCTGGTTTTTGTTGGCTGGTTCGTAAAACGCCTGCCATGAAAGAGTTTGATGCCAAAGAACTATACAAGCAAATGAATGACGCGTATTCCAAGCATCCTATGATGGGTAGAGCGGAAGCATTTTTGTTGGCCAAAGATTCCCAGAAAAGCTTTGAGATTGAGAAAGAGAAATTTGATAATCGTGCTGTTCGCTGGATGAAAACCGTTCGGGCCTTTATGGGTTCACGTCTTGATGATGCCAAACTGCTTGAGATGCAGAAGCAGCTTGTTTCTAACCCTGATAATGGTTGGCGAACTGATTTTGGTTGGATTGGAGACCGTTTGCCAGATGCAACACCGCTGCCAGAGCATATCAGTGCTCATCCGGATGCGTTGGGTTCTCTGATGGAGTCATGGCTTGAAGCTTATTCGCGCATGTTTGACAGGCATCCAGTAGCCGCAGCTACAGCATTGGCATATGGATTTGTCATTATTCATCCGTTTTCAGATGGGAATGGTCGTATTCATCGTTTTATATTGCACCAGTTGGGTAAAGTGCCTGTTTCATCAGAGCTGCTTGAAAGTATTGACGATTATATTGCTTCATTGGAAAAGATTTCTGCTCCGATTCTTCAGCGCTCTGATTGGACTGTGACAGCCGATTATAATGTGGCGCTGATAAACGATACCTCAGAGCTTTATCAATATGCAGATGTTACGGAGCAGGCTGAGTATATTTATCAATGCATTGAGAAGTTTGTCACACTTCGCTTACCGCAAGAATTGGAGTATCTGAGTGCCTTTGATGAAGCCAGGCGCATCATTGATGATACCCATGATATGCCAGATAAAGACTTAACCTTATTGGTTAACCTTTGTGTTCAAAATGGTGGGAAACTATCCAAGAAGAAACGAAAGCTTTTTGAGCAACTATCCGATGAACAGGTTGCCTTTGCCGAGTGCGCCATTCAAGAAGTATTTGCAGATTATTTTGACATGATAAAAGCTAATCCATCAGTGTAAATCAAAGGGTGTAATAGGTTCATAGTCGTGCTCCGTGAGGCCACCGACACCGTTTTGTTTCAGCGCTCGATAGTCTTCCCTGCTCTTGCGGATCATATTGCCCAGCGAGCGATTGCTGGCACCGCCCAGGCGCATGTTCACCAGCACGGAAGGGATGTAGGCACAACGAACCCCGGCGCGCGCCAGAAAACGCAGCATGCAATCGTAATCGGCGGCAATATGGAATGAAGTATCAAAACCACCGTGTTGCTCATAAACAGACCGGCGCACATAGAATGTCGGATGCGGCGGCATCCAGCCATGTTTCAGATTATTTACCGAATAATCACCAGACTGCCAGTAGCGAATCACCTTGTCCGCTTCAGTCTTGCTGACATAAGCCAGGTCACCAATAACTCAATAACTCATGCCTGACCCCGGCATGACCCCATCAATCTTTTTCCTGTGAGCACTGAACCCCCACTTCATAACGATGAAAACGACTCGACAGCAATCTGCATACGTCTCACGGGAGCTTTCCTCTGTTTCGACACATCCATGAAATCCCGTTCAATTTTTTTGAGTACGGAGGCATCAAAATATTGTTCACTGCAATAATCACATTCCATACAAGGCACATCATCCACCACCATGATGTCGTCCTCTCGCTGGTAAATATACCTGACATCCTTATGGCTTAAATGCGTATTGCCGCAAAATGAACACTGATTTTTTTCATGATTTACTTCCCTATGACAGGGGTTACAAATTTCGGAGGCATCGGAATATACACGGTAATGATGACCATCCAGTCGCCCATCCGCCCACAAACCACATGAACAGGCTTGCCTGCATCGGAAAATCCAACCAAAAGGCAGCTTTCACCGCGCCCTGTATCCTCGTATTGCTCCAGTATTCTACCAAATAGCAAAGCCTGTTCAAACCGGACAAGCTAATTGTCGCTGACCGGACACCGTAATTGTCGCGCAACAGATGCTCCCCAATTCGCAGGAAAAGAATATACTGTCCCGTTTTCCCGCATAAATGCTTTCTGAGCAATGATTAAATCGTTTTGACATGTTCATATTCTATAATTTTTTTGTCAGCAGTTAGCAATACCAGATCGAGATTGCGTGCGGTTGCAACAATCATTTGATCCGCTGGATCCCTGTGAAAAATGCCTGGTAGCATGGTAGATTCCAGAGATATATCGGAAGACAGGGGTACAAGTTCAATGAATGGTGACCGTGTTGCCTTCATGACCCAATCTCGAACAGGGATGGACATCTGCAATTTTCCCAGCGATACCTTTTTCGCTACTTCCCAAACACTTATTGCCGACAAATAGAATGGATAGTTTTCAACATTAGAAACAATTGGCATAATGGGATCGGGAATCCGACGGGGATCATCCACCATCCACACCCAGATATGGGTATCAAGCAGATATTTCATCGACAAGCATCCCAGTCATGATCGCCAAGAGGCTCATCCCAGTCCGGTGAAAATGAGATATCCCCGTGTAAGCAATCCAGAAACAGCTTCGGATCTGGCTTGCCCGTAGCAGATGATGACACAACCGCAATCACCTTGCCTCGCCGGGTAACTTCAACCTTCTCTTTTCCTTCCTCAACAGCACGCAAAAAGTGCGTACATTTTGCTTTAAATTCACTTACCGCAACCTTCATATGCGACTCCATAGGCAAAAGACTAATTTTCTAGTCAACTATATCCATCAGAATCCAGAAGTGCAACAATCCGTTTATCAATTGCGCGACCATTCAGTTAAGATTATTGTAAATA
>JALUWF010000054.1 GCA_027019785.1 Mariprofundus sp.
TGTGATTACTGGATCAATGCAATGGATGGGCAGCCGTTCTTTGTTGTCAATCAAGTTGTTGATCCCGGCATGATCAAAGTTATTGAGCAGGATATTCTTCCCCGTCTGTTGCGCGATGTTCCTGGGCAGCCCAATGAGTCTGAGTTGGCTGCTGATCCCTTGCTGCATCGTTTTCGGATGGTGTTTGACCGAGAGGGATATAGTCCCGCTTTTTTCAAACGGATGAAAGAGAAACGGATCGCCTGCATGACCTACCATAAATATCCGGGTGAAAACTGGTCGAAGGATGAATTCCATGCTTGTAATATAAACATGCCGAACGGCCAGATGGTTG
This sequence comes from Mariprofundus sp., assembly GCA_027019785.1. Lineage (GTDB taxonomy): Bacteria > Pseudomonadota > Zetaproteobacteria > Mariprofundales > Mariprofundaceae > Mariprofundus. Next base: position 335 of record JALUWF010000054.1, read on the forward strand.
AAATGAAACTGGCTGAACGGGACATCTGTCCTAGTAATAAGTTGAGGGTGCGTGAAATACGAAAACTGACAAATAGTGGTCATCAAACCGCAATCATCACCACTGATTACAAATCAAAAATAGCTAATATAGCCATCTCCATGTTCTCGCGTTGGTCTCAAGAGAACTTCTTCAAATATACCAGAGAACACTATAGTTTAGATCTGGTCGATACAATCAAGATGGTGGCATACCGGGCGGAGACTGCGATGGCCAATCAGTTGCGTGAAACAATCTCCCGACCCGATGAGGCACGCAGTCTGTTAAGGATGCTCTACACATCCGACGCAGATTTCCTGCCAGACCACAAAGAGGGGATCCTGACAGTGAGGCTTCATCACATGACCAACCGAGCTTTTGATACTGCAATCAGAAAATTGTGTGAGGAATTGAATGCTACCGAGACCCGGTTCCCAGGAACTGATTTGCGACTTAGGCTGGAATTGGGGTCAAATTAAAATCTCCGGGATCAGGTCGTCTGAACTTGTTTATATTGCACTAAACCACATCTTCAACCAGCTTTATGATCTCTTGTAGTGACAGCTTGCCACCACTATCGCTTCCTTCGAGAAGATTATCGGCCAGAGCGCGCTTGTGCTGATGCAGTTGGACAATTTTATCCTCAATGGTGCCTTTGGCAATAAAACGGTAAATGGTTACCGGGCGCGTTTGACCTATGCGGTGGGCGCGATCTGATGCCTGATCTTCAACCGCAGGGTTCCACCATGGATCCATATGCAATACATAATCGGCAGCCGTGAGGTTTAGGCCTGCGCCACCTGCTTTCAGGCTGATAAGAAATAGATCACCCTTGCCAGCCTGAAACGCATTGACGCTCTGCTGACGTTTTTTTGCCGGTGTTGATCCGTCAAGATATTGATAACTGATGCCTTTGTTATCCAGATATTCACGCAATATATTCAAATGTCCGACAAACTGACTGAATACCAATGCCTTGTGATGACCCGCCATGAGCTCTTCCACGCATTCTCCAAAAGCAGCCAGCTTGGATCCTTCAATATGCGTATTCGGCATGACCAGACTGGGGTGGCAACAAGCGCGACGCAGACGCATGATTTCAGCCAGTATCCTGATATGCTGCGTACCGGCATGTTCATCAGAGCTTTGCTCAATGCGTTCAAGTGCCTGTCGTCGAGTGGCTTCATACAGTGCCATCTCTTCGCCGGACAGATCCACATGCAGTGTAATTTCAGTGCGCGAGGGAAGTTCAGGCAGCACATCGCTTTTCAGGCGGCGTAAAATAAATGGCTGAATTAATTTTTTTAGCCGTCTGGATGCTTCCTTGTCATGATTCTGCTGGATCGGATTGGCAAAGCGATGGTTGAATTTCTCCAGTGAACCCAGCAGGCCGGGATTAATAAACTGGAACAGCGTCCATAACTCGCCCAGATGATTTTCAATCGGCGTACCTGTGGTAATCAAGCGCACTTGCGCCTGTAAATCCATCGCCGCTTTGGAGCGTTTACTCAAGGCATTTTTGATGGCCTGCGCTTCATCAAGCACCACCGTTTGCCACTGCTTCGCAATGAGTATCTTTGCATTGCGTTGCAATAATGCATAACTGCAAACAATCAAATCAAACGGCCCTGCATCACGTATCATTTCGGTACGTTTGCCTTCAGAAAAATCGGCTACGTTCAAGGTTGGTGCAAAACGCGCTGTTTCTGCTTTCCAGTTTATACAGACCGATGTGGGGGCAATGACCAGCGTCGGGCCAAGCTCGGCATGGCTTAAAATCAGCGCCAGCGCCTGCACAGTTTTCCCCAGCCCCATATCATCCGCCAGACAGGCACCTGCACCCCAGTGGCTCAAGCGTGACATCCACTGAAAGCCTTCTAACTGATAATCACGCAATTCTGCTTGCAGCGTCGAGGGTAGTTCGGGCTGGTAGTTTTGCGCATCGCTTAATTTTTGCAAATGTGATTGCCAGTTTCTGTTTTTGCGCACATGCATGCCATCGGTTAGCTCTTCAATCGCAGTAGCCGCCAAAGCATGGAAACGCCCCTGATCCGTGATGGATTGCAAGGTATCGAGTCGTTGATAGAGCGCCTTGCTCAAACTCAGGAACTGATCTTGCCCCAGGCGAATAAAACGTCCGGGCGATGCCTGTACAAGATCAAGCAAATGTTTCAAACCAAGCACCTGATCTTCGCCTATTTCAACATCCGCCTCTATTTCAAACCAATCCTGTTGTGCATGCATGGAGACGCGAAACTGTGCAACATCCATGCGCTTCGCCATGGTGATGGCTCTGCCTTCCGGCCATTCCAATACAACATCGTCGCCAAGCGAGTTCAGGCTCTCCAGCGTTTCAAGTGCTGCTTGCGGGTCTTGCAGTTGCCAGTCCCATTTCTCTTCGATGTCCAGCAACAAACAACAGCTAAACATGGCTTTGGCCAGTGCTGCTTCCCTGGCCAAATCGCGGCGGGTTTGCAGCGTATTGCCTTCAAATTCGGTAAATATGGTGTGCTCGCCTTCAGCGGGATGCAGTAACAGCGGCGCGGCTCCGAACGGGCGGACAAAGCATGCGATATGCAGGCCATCAGCGACCGGCTGCAAATGCAGATGCAATCTCGAATCAGGCTCAACCTGCGTGGCTGTTTGTTGACCTGCGCCGTCCACTTCTGAAAAAACAGTGAGCAGCGGCGCAATAGCCGCAACGCTTTCCAATGCTCTCTCTTTGGCTGATTCAGGCACAAGCAGGCCATCCTTGCCAAGAATTCGCGCAATGCGAAGGTGATCCGCGCTATAGTGATATACCAGTGCGTGTTGTTCTGATTGCCAACGTATTTCTGTACGGTCTCTTTCTTTGCCCTCCATTTTTGAAAATGTTTGTTCATCAGGAAACGGATCGATACTCAAATGAATCTGACCTTGTTCGTGCTCTACTTTCAAAGCCACGTCATGGTGTGTTACTCGCAGCGACGTATCAACATCATTGATGAACAGATGTGGATGGTTACTGGCTGCAGCCAGCGCATCGTTGGCATCAAGCGATATCTCTTCACTATAA
>JALUWF010000055.1 GCA_027019785.1 Mariprofundus sp.
TTACGAATGTTAAAACGTCCCACTTCTAAATTCATTATTCTCAATTCCTTCCCTTGCCTGTTGGAATGAATATAGCCACAATATCGAAAATGTAGCTACAAAGGAGGTTGTCCATGAATGTCGCTGTGCGTGAACTCAAGAACCATTTGTCCGAACACCTCAGCAGAGCATCAGGCGGTGAGGAAATTGTTGTTACATCACATGGCAAACCCATTGCCCGTCTGACACCGACGCGAACAACTTCCGAAGATGCGGAAACCAATGTCATTGAAAGGCTTGAGGCGCAACCCTGGATTATTCCAGCCAAAAAAAGCGGACTCTTTCCGATGTTCAAACCGGTTGCTTCAACCAAGGCAGGAGATGAACTGATGTCCGACATCGTGCTTGGCATGCGTGAATGATTGTTTATCTGGCATAGAGTCTTTTGCCCGATTCGAGCATGGTCAATACGCCATCATCCTCTTTGCGGATGGCCACCACGCGCTCATTCATGTGCATCTGAACATCCATATTTTCAAAGGAATCAGGCAGAAAGAAAGGCTTGTGACCATCAAAACCATTGCACAAGCTGGCGCGTGCCTGCTATTGGATTCTGAAGAATCTGGTCAAAGATGCGGCGATTTTCAGTACATTTTTTTCAAACTATAAGGTATAGGCCTGCCCTTCGCTTTAGCACGTTATATGGCGCAATTATCAGCATTGGTTACTGGCCGGTTGCGGAGGAAGCAGTGGCGGTGCCGCCCGCCTCCCCCTCTGTCAGACCTATCTCCTCCAATACATTAAGGATCTTCGTCAGCGGTGAGCATCAATCATGCTCTGCCTCCCAGCCTTTGCAGGCCAGTGCGATATGTTTAGGAACTGGCTGCTTGCCGTTTTCATAAAGTCCGATGGAACGGCGACTGATCCCAAGCGCAAGGGCCGCTTTATCGTAGGAGAAAGAGTGTCGTTTGCGCCATTCGTGCAGCGTAGCGCGGAAGCCTTGCTGCTGATCTTGAGCTAATTCATAAAGCCTCTCTGTGCCCATATCAATATCGCCTTGCCATGCAATAGCCCATGCCCAGTCAGCAACATGGACGGACTCAAAAACTTCTCTGTCAGAAAGGGCATGCATGCCTTTGTGCCGGGCAATCACATCGGCAAGTTTCACACTCGCCTTGGTTCCATCCTCCCACACGATATGAACAGACTTGTCATCTTCAAACATCGGAGATACGGATTTGATTCGTACAGGGTCTTTCATGATGAAAATTCCTCCCATTTGCTTTGTAGCAGACTTTTATTGATAGCTGCCCATGCTTTGGCTTCTTTCAGCGTGGCCTTGTTCACGCTCCCGGCAAGCACTTCAAGTGTATCGATGGCAACTGATGCGTTTTCATCTGCCGAGACGATATGGAAATGAGGCACGCCGTGATCATCAAAGTACATGCAAATATTGAATGTACGGAAGCGTTTAATAGTTGGCATACAAGAAAAGATAGAGCAACAGTTGCCCCGTATCAAGCATAAATATTACTCCGCACAGCTGCCAGTGCCGGATATTCCCGGCTGTTCCGCTTTCGGTGAAACACGGGAAACGCTTTGGAATGATCAAGGCATGGATGGGATCAACGCACTTTCTCACCAAAACATTTAAGTGTGTCGGTACAGAAATGAGCCTGCATGTACTCGCTTATAATTTAAAACGCGTCATAAGCATTATGGGTACTGGAGCATTAATGGAGGCCATCCAAGCATAGAATGGCATTTTTTCCATGTGTTTTCACATTCACCAGTCGAATACAGATCAATATTAGCCACATAGGTCGACCAAGAGCTTCTTCTGCTTGAATCAAAGCCAAATACGGCCATAAAATGCAGTTACATAATATTGACGCAACCGATAACCGTTTGATTTACGTTTCCACACAGCCTGGGCCAATATCGGTCGTTCAAAACACTCGAAGTATCAAAATATGAAAGCCTGGCACCGTTCCTTCCTTCAACCAGATCAATCCAGAGCGTTCTTGAGCGCATAAAGCTTTCGATTGTATAAATCAATCGGGTTCCGTTGGGTTTTCCAAACAAATCAACGACAATTCGGCCCGATGTAGGGAGATAAGTAATATGTCCGGAATTACCGGGTTGGGGATCACGTATATGCCACTGCCGGATTAAAGGCGCTGCCGCCGGCCATCCGGGATGTGATACTGAAGTACGCAAGACTGAAATCAGCCGACCTTGTTAATCGGAATCTTCATCCGCGGAAACAGGACATATAAAATGTTCTGGTTTAACCGCCAGTAGTGAGCAGTGAAGCCCGGAAATGATATTTTCGGCGGTATTGCCGATCAGGAAGCCTTCAATTCCCTTTCGCGCCACAGTACCCATGACCAGCAGATCAATATGTTGCTCTTTCACCAATTGAGAGACTGTATCCTCGGCCTCACCCTGAACCAGATGCATATCCAGCTTGCTGTTAAACAACTGCTGGAGCGAAAACCGCTCAATCAGATGATTAAACCATGATTGATGCGACTCTTTTACTTCTTCAGTCCAGTCGTTCATGCGATCGAATGAAACACCAATGTCGTTGAAGCCGAGCAGATTTGAGTATGGCCTGCTCCAGGCATGAGCAATATGGAGATGGCATGCTTCAGCCCGGGCGAGTGACGAAGACAGCTCAATGATCTGACGGTTTAATCCACCTTTGCTGTCATCGTAAGAATCCATGTCAACTGCCGCCATGATGTGTTGAAATGCTTCGTTACAGCCCGGCTTGACGATCCAGACCGGACACGGACATTTGCGCAGCAGGTGCATATCCGTGCTGCCGAAGATCATGACATCAAGGCCTTTCTTTTCAGGAGCAAGCACGACCAGATCATGGCAATGACGTTGCACTTCCTTGATCGTTTCAATAAATGGAGTGCCGAAAAATATATCCACGCTTATTTGAACACGATTGCGATATTTCTCAGCCAGACGTTCGAGAAACAGCCGCCGATGGTTTCTGGCATAGTCCAGCAATGCGGAATGTGAAACCTTTTGATAATCGGTATCAGGATCGGGAGTCACGGCTGGATGAACCTCTATCATCTTGAGCTCCGCTGCATTTTCCTCTGCAAGTCGGACAGCCCTGTCTAAAGCATGGCTGTCGTCCAGCCCGGGACGGTTAAGAAACAGGATTTTACGAAAGCGTCGCATGCAAACACCTCCAGCTACGCATCAGGCAAGATGAATTTACTGCCATCATTATTGATCATCCATGCTGAATAATCAAGGAGCCACCTAGGTGTCACGCAGAAAAGCGACGGAAGTTACTTGATTCCGAAGCATAATTGATAATCATTCGGCCAATGCAAATATGGATTGATTATATGCATGACAATGCCGGCTGGATTCTGATTTTTTCACTGCTCAGCTTTG
>JALUWF010000056.1 GCA_027019785.1 Mariprofundus sp.
GACGATCCCTGCAGTGGCTACCGATGCGGTCGGCGTGGCTAATATCACCAGTGATGCGATTGCCAACTTCCCGCTGGGCTTTCCTTATGGCGCATCCACTGTGACCTGGACAGCAACTGATGCGGCAGGAAATTCATCGACCGCAACGCAGACGATTACGGTTGTCGACACCACGCCGCCATCATTGAATGTACCGGCCAATGTTACGGTTGAAGCGACTGGAGCGCTGACGGCTGCAAGCCTGGGTTCAGCAAGCGGCACGGATTTGTTCGGGCCGATCACGTTTGGCAATGATGCGCCTGCCTCGTATGCCGTGGGTGCAACAACAATTCACTGGACTGCAACAGATGCGAATGGAAACAGTACAACAGGCACACAGACAGTGATGGTGACTGATCATACAGCGCCTGTAATTACAGCACCTGCTAATGTCAGCATTGAAGCGAATGCTGTGAATAGCATCGTTGCAATCGGTACTGCGACTGCGAGCGATCTGGTGGATGGTGTCGTGAGCGTAAGCAACAATGCGCCCGCCACCTTCCCATTGGGTTCTACAACAGTGACCTACACTTCGACAGATGCACACGGCAATACAGCCACTGCAACACAAACAGTAACCGTGGCTGATACCACACCACCTGTTCTGACTGTTCCGGCTAACGTCAGCGTCGAAGCCAACGCAGTATCCAGTACCGTGAATATCGGTACTGCATCTGCAACGGATATCTTCGGTGCCAGCGTGGTTAATGATGCGCCTGCAACATTCCCGCTGGGTACAACTACAGTCACATATACAGCGACTGATGGAAATGGTCTGACAACTACCGGAACACAGACAGTAACTGTGGCTGATACCACTGCACCTGTGCTGACTGTTCCGGCTAACGTCAGTATCGAAGCCAACGCGGTTTCAAGCACAGTGGCAATCGGCACGGCAACCGCAACCGATATCTTCGGCGCAAGCGTAACCAATGATGCACCGGCTACGTTCCCGCTGGGCACGACGACAGTTACATACATCGCAACTGACGGAAATGGCCTGACCACGACCGGAACTCAGACAGTAACTGTGGCTGATACCACCGCTCCTGTTCTGACCGTTCCGGCTAATGTCAGCGTCGAAGCCAACGCGGTTTCAAGCACAGTGGCAATTGGTACTGCAACAGCGACCGATATCTTCGGTGCCAGCGTGGTTAATGATGCGCCTGCAACCTTCCCGCTGGGTACAACGACAGTCACATACATCGCGACTGACGGAAATGGCCTGACGACTACCGGAACACAAACAGTAACCGTGGCGGATACCACAGCACCTGTTCTGACTGTTCCATCAGCAGTTAGCGTCGAAGCCAATGGTGATCCACTCAGCACAGTTGCCATCGGCACAGCCACAGCGACTGATATCTTCACATTAAACGTTATATCTGACGCCCCGGCAGCCTTCCCGCTGGGAACGACGGTAGTGAACTGGACTGCAACGGATGCTAATGGCAACGTCAGCACTGGCACACAGAATGTGACAGTTACTGATACAACGGCACCTGTTCTGACTGTTCCAGCGGCTATGAATGTCGAAGCCAATGCAGTGAATAGTACGGTATCCATCGGCACTGCCACGGCAACGGATATCTTTGCAGTGACAGTGACTTCCAATGCTCCGGCTACTTATCCGCTGGGTACAACGGTAGTCACATGGACTGCAACCGATGCCAACGGCAACGTCACAACCGGCACACAGAACGTGACGGTGGTCGATACCACGGCTCCGGCTGTAACGGCCAAGCTGGTTGCTGTCGGCATGGAAGAGGATGAAGCGATCTTCCGGGTCACGTTCTCAGCGACCGATATCGCCGATCCGAATCCGACCGTGACTGCCTCGCTGAATGGTTCAGCTGTGACCAATGGCCAGATTGTTAAACTCAAGCGCGATGATGAGATGAAGGCCGAGTTCGAGCACGGCAAGCTGGAGATCAAGGGGATGAACTTCTCCCTGAATGTCTCGGCCACCGATGCTTCCGGCAACAAGGGCAACGCAGCAGATGCGTTCGCCTTTGCACCGGAACATCACGACGGTGACAAGAAGCATGGCAAAAAGAAGAAGGACAAGGATCATAAAGACGGCTGACCTTCCCTTGACTTCGTAGGTCAAGCTACACAAACGGCCAATCTCTTTCGCAAGAGATTGGCCGTTTTCTTTTAACCATTGAATGCATAACTGTCGAGCTTTTGATTCCTAATTTGTGATTAATTGCTAGTGTATGGTGCATGAGGAAACAGTGATGCAGCGGCTCTTGCATTGGCCGGGAAATATACCGTTATTGAGTGAAGTGGCGCTTGTCGCTGCACTGGCATGGGTGGTTTCCGGCTGGTTGCTGCCAACCGGTTCGCCGACATTTTCCCCGTTGGCTCCCACTATATCCAACGCAAGCCTCACACTGCCTGATTTGGCCAAACTGACCGCCGTCTCGCTGTTTGGAAAAATCGAAAACAGGAATCTGCCAACCACGGCGGTAGTAAAACCGATTGTGATCAGCCGGCTGAACATTAAATTACTGGGCACTGTCGTTTCCGAAACGCACGCTGCTGCCATTATCGCAACGGCAGCAGGGCACCAACAACGGGCGTTCTTTATCGGCGACAGCATCCAGCCTGGCGTCACCCTGAAAACGGTTGAGGCGGGGGCTATTGTGGTTGATCGCGGCGGCAGGCTGGAACGCATTTCGCTGGCAAAGGGAACACCGCTGGTGTCTGCTCCAATGCCCGCTATCCATGCCAACAGTGCGCCAACTGCATACCCCCCCGTGCGCAGACCATCACCCATGCCGGCCTACAGCCCCGCAGGCGCTATGCGCAGAAATATCAACCGTCAGCATCTACAACAACAGCTCAAAAATTTTCCTGCCCTGCTATCGCAGGCAAGAGTCATCCCCCGCATGGTCAATGGCAAACCATCGGGCTTCACTATCTCCGAAATTGCACCGGGTTCACTCTATCAACAGGCCGGATTGCGCAATGGCGATATTATTCTCAGCGTCAATGGCAAACGGATCACCGATGCCAGCCAGGCCATGACCATGTATCAGACGCTGAAAAGCGCTCCTGCGCTTGATCTTGTGCTGATTCGGGGCGGGCAGACCCAACAGGTTCACTATGATATTCGCTAACATCTCCACACCTTCAGTACGATCCTGATATGTACAGGGAACATTTCGGACTCAAGGAATTACCATTTTCGATTGCGCCCAATCCGCGTTATCTCTACCTCACCCATCAACATCAGGAAGCACTGGCGCATCTGGTCTACGGTCTGAACAGCGGCGGCGGTATTATCCTGCTAACGGGCGAGGTGGGTACGGGTAAAACCACCATCAGCC
>JALUWF010000057.1 GCA_027019785.1 Mariprofundus sp.
TAAAGATTCAAAAGCAACAGGCCTAACCGCGAATGGACGCAAATGGACACGAATAAGGGGCAAAGGCGATAGGCTAATCGGGTGCAAGTTTTTGGGTATCTGGGTTGGTTGTATTCGCGTGAATTCGCGTCCATTCGCGGTTCAAAGGTTTGGATTTAGATTAATGGTAAGAGAGAGGTAGTGATGGGTGATGTGAAAAATCAGAGTGATTCACTGGACTGGATCAAGAGTGGCGGAGAAGCTGCTGATGATAATGGGGCGGCAGCGGAGTCTGTGGCTGTTTCCGGGGATGTGGTGTTGTCGGGGAGGCTTGGTATCGCTGAGGCCGAGGCTATGCATCAACAGTTTACACAAATTCTGGATGCGCAGGTCGATATTACCCTGACCACAGAAGATTTAAGCCGGGTGGATGCGGCGGGCGTGCAATTATTATATGCCCTGGTGAAAGAAGCCAAAGCGCGTTCTATTGCCCTCTGTTGGGCATCTGTATCCGATGGCCTGCTTGAAGCTGCAACGGCACTTGGTCTGCATGATCAGATGGGCTTTGCCGAAGCAAAGGCATAATCACCATGCCAGAGCAGCAACGTGAATTCGCCTACACGCGCAAAGATTTTCATCAATTATGCGCGCTGGTGGATCGGCATACCGGCATTCAACTGGGCGATGGCAAGGAGGATATGCTCTATGGGCGTATTTCCCGACGTATTCGGAAAGTGGGGGTCAATAGTTTCAAAGCCTATATTGAACTGTTGGAGCAGGATGAGAATAGCGAGGAATTCGGTGAATTTATCAATGCCGTCACCACCAATTTAACCTCATTTTTTCGCGAATCGCATCATTTCGATTATCTGAAAACAACATTATTGCCGGAATTGATGCAGAAAAACCGGGCGAGTCGGCGAATTCGTATTTGGTCGGCTGGCAGCTCCACCGGCGAAGAGCCGTATTCGATTGCCATGAGCGTGGCCGAGACCATGCCGCCAGGCTGGGATGTCAAAATTCTGGCAACGGATCTGGATACGGATGTCCTGGCGCATGGCGAGCGTGGGGTCTATGATGATGCCAGAGTGGAAGATCTGGATAGGGCAGTGGTGCAACGCTGGTTTGTGAAAAGCAAACAGCAGCCCGGCAAGGTGCGCGTGAAGCCTGAGTTGCAGGAACTTATTTATTTTCGGCAGCTAAACCTATTGCAAGAATGGCCGATGAAAGGCCCGATCGACATTATTTTTTGCCGTAATGTGATCATCTACTTCGATATGCCCACCAAACAGAAATTGATGAATCGCTATGCCGATCTGCTGGTGCCGGGAGGGTATTTATTCCTCGGTCATTCGGAAGCGATGAATAATATGAGCACACGTTTTGTGCTGGATGGCAAATCTGTGTACACCAAGCGGGCACAATAATGGCGATTCCTGTTTCTGAACGCTTACCCGGTTTTGATCATATCAACACCTATTTCGATACTGCGCACAATATCGCCACGGCCAAACTGTTGCCCGGTGAATATTATGTTACCACCAAGCAGGAGGCAGTAGTGACGGTGCTGGGTTCATGCGTTTCAGCCTGTATTCGGGATCGCGTCTTTGGCATTGGCGGCATGAACCACTTTATGCTGCCCATTCACGAGGGTGAGCGCAGCAACTGGAAAGGTGGTGTGGTGGATAACATCACCCGTTTTGGCAATTATGCCATGGAGCATTTGATCAATGATATTCTATCGCATGGCGGCATGCGCAAGAATCTGGAAGTCAAAGTCTTTGGCGGTGGCCGAATTGTGCAAGGCTTATCCGATATCGGAGCCTGCAATGCCAGGTTTGTGCTGGATTATTTGCATGAAGAACGATTGCCCGTGATCTCCCAGGATTTAAACGGCACACAACCCCGCAAAATTTACTATTTCCCTAAAACAGGACGCGTCCTCATGAAAAAACTGGCCTGCCTGCACAACGACACATTGGCACAACGCGAGAAAAAATATTTCCGCGCCATCGAAGACCAACCCGTCAGCGGCGAAGTGGATCTGTTTTGAACACCCCAAAGGCAATCAAACCGCGAATGGACGCGAATGAACGCGAATTAGGGTCAAAGGCAATAGTCTTACTGCCTGAATTTCCTGTTCAGAAAAGTGTTTCGATGCCGCGTGTTGGTTTTTATTCGCGTGTATTCGCGTCCATTCGCGGTTCAAGGGTGTTTGGTTTAATAGTCAAAGAACAAAGCCAACCGCGAATGGACGCGAATGAACGCGAATTAAGGTCAAAGGCAATAGTCTTACTGCCTCAGTCTCATATCCAGAGAAGTGTGTTGATGTCGCCTATTGGTTTTTATTCGCGTGTATTCGCGTCCATTCGCGGTTCAAGGGTGTTTGGTTTCATAGTCAAAGAACAGAGCCAACCGCGAATGGACGCGAATGAACGCGAATTAGGGTCAAAGGCAATAGTCTTACTGCCTCAGCCTCATATCCAGAGAAGTGTGTTGATGTCGCCTATTGGTTTTTATTCGCGTGTATTCGCGTCCATTCGCGGTTCAAGGGTGTTTGGTTTAATAGTCAAAGAACAAAGCCAACCGCGAATGGACGCGAATGAACGCGAATTAAGGTCAAAGGCAATAGTCTTACTGCCTCAGTCTCATATCCAGAGAAGTGTGTTGATGTCGCCTATTGGTTTTTATTCGCGTGTATTCGCGTCCATTCGCGGTTCAAGGGTGTTTGGTTTCATAGTCAAAGAACAGAGCCAACCGCGAATGGACGCGAATGAACGCGAATTAGGGTCAAAGGCAATAGTCTTACTGCCTCAGCCTCATATCCAGAGAAGTGTGTTGATGTCGCTTATTGGTTTTTATTCGCGTGTATTCGCGTCTATTCGTGGTTCAAGGGTGTTTGGTTTAATAGTCAAAGAACAAAGCCAACCGCGAATGGACGCGAATGGACGCGAATTAGGGTCACAGGCAATAGGCTTACTGCCTGAATTTCCTGTTCAGAAAAGTGTTTCGATGCCGCGTGTTGGTTTTTATTCGCGTGTATTCGCGTCCATTCGCGGTTCAAGGGTGTTTGGTTTAATAGTCAAAGAACAGAGCCAACCGCGAATGGACGCGAATGGACGCGAATTAGAGTCACAGGCAATAAACTTACTGACTCAGTCTCGTATCCAGAGAAGTGTGTTGATGTCGCTTATTGGTTTTTATTCGCGTGTATTCGCGTCCATTCGCGGTTCAAGGGTGTTTGGTTTAATAGTCAAAGAACAGAGCCAACCGCGAATGGACGCGAATGAACGTGAATTAGAGTCAAAGGCAATAGGCTCACTGCCGCTGTTTCCTGTTCAGAGAAGTGTTTCGATGTCGCCTATTGGTTTTTATT
>JALUWF010000058.1 GCA_027019785.1 Mariprofundus sp.
ACCACCACACCTAAGAAGCCGAACTCGGCTTTGCGTAAAGTGGCACGTGTGCGTTTGACCAATGGCATGGAAGTGACTGCCTATATTCCGGGTGAAGGCCACAAACTGCAGGAGCATTCAGTGGTGTTGATTCGCGGTGGACGTGTGAAGGATTTGCCGGGCGTGCGTTACCACATTCTGCGCGGCGTATTGGATACGACGGGTGTTGAAGGCCGTAAGCAGGCTCGCTCGAAGTATGGCGCCAAGCGTCCGAAGTAAGAAAAGAGGAATTTAGATATGCCACGTAAAGGTCCCGTTAGCCGCCGTCCGATTGTTCCGGATGCCAAGTTTGGCGACAACAAGGTTTCGACCGTTGTCAATAAAGTCATGCTCGACGGTAAAAAGAATATTGCTGAAGCGATTGTCTATGACGCCATGGATATTGCATCGCAGAAGTCCGGCGTTGAGCCGTTGGCGATTCTGCATCAGGCACTGGAAGCTGTGCGTCCGCAGGTGGAAGTAAAATCACGCCGTGTAGGTGGCGCAACATATCAGGTGCCAATTGAAGTATCTGATCGTCGTCAGCAATCGCTGGCTGTACGCTGGCTGGTAGAGTTTTCACGCAAGCGTTCAGAGCATACCATGGCCGAGCGCCTCGGTAATGAAATGGCCGATGCGATCAATGAGCGCGGCAGCGCCTATAAGAAGCGCGATGAAACGCACCGCATGGCAGAAGCGAACAAAGCATTCTCTCACTTCCGCTGGTAAGCTTTAGATCATAAAGGTTTTGAATAGTCAGGCGCAAGCCTGACCCTTAAAAAAGACACAGGCTTTTTTAATAGTTCTTTTAAATTTGATGGAATTCAAGGAGTAGCGACGTGGCTCGTAAGACACCACTAGAACGTGTGCGCAATATCGGCATTATGGCTCATATTGACGCTGGTAAAACAACAACGACTGAGCGCATCCTCTTCTATACGGGCGTGAGTCACAAGATTGGCGAAGTGCATGACGGCGCAGCCACCATGGACTGGATGGAGCAGGAGCAGGAGCGTGGTATCACGATCACTTCCGCTGCCACGACCTGTACCTGGGAAGACCATCAGATCAATATCATCGACACCCCGGGCCATGTGGATTTCACTATCGAAGTAGAGCGTAGCTTACGCGTACTTGATGGCGCCGTCGGTGTATTCTGCGCGGTCGGTGGTGTGCAGCCGCAGTCCGAAACGGTCTGGCGTCAGGCTGACCGCTACAGTGTTCCCCGTATTGCTTTCGTCAACAAGATGGATCGTACCGGCGCAGATTTTTTCGGCGTGGTGGATGCGATTCGTGAGCGTTTGGGCCACAATGCTGTTGCATTGAATATTCCAATTGGTGCCGAAGAGGATTTCCAGGGCGTGGTTGATCTGGTTTCCATGAAGGCGATTGTCTGGAAAGACGAAGCCATGGGCTCCATGTATGATGTTGTAGACATTCCAGCCGATTTGCAGGATGTGGCTGAAGAGCGTCGTGAAATGTTGCTCGATGCCGTGCTGGTTAACGATGAAGACCTGATGATGGCCTATCTCGAAGGTGAGGCTATTGATGAAGAAGCGCTGAAGGCCTGTATTCGTAAGTCCGTGCTGGATATTTCCGTGATTCCTGTGCTGGCAGGTACTGCGTTCAAGAACAAAGGTGTGCAGACATTGCTGGATGCCGTGGTGGATTATATGCCGGCCCCGGTTGATGTGCCTGCGATCAAGGGTGTGCATCCAGATACAGATGCGGAGGATGAGCGTAAATCATCCGATGATGAGCCGTTTGCAGCGCTGGCATTTAAGGTGATGACTGACCCGTTTGTGGGCACTCTGACATTCTTTCGCGTCTATTCCGGCGTGGCTGAGGCTGGCTCTTATATTGTTAACTCGACCAAGGGCAGGAAAGAGCGTTTGGGCCGTATTCTGTTGATGCACGCCAATGAGCGTTCAGAAATCAAGGAAGTGCGTGCTGGTGATATCGCTTCGGCTGTCGGCCTGAAGGCCACTACGACTGGTGATACCCTGTGTACCCCTGACGCACCGATTATTCTGGAGCGCATGGAGTTTCCTGAACCGGTGATCTCGGTTGCTATTGAGCCGAAGACCAAAGCGGATCAGGAAAAAATGGGTGTGGCTCTGGGTCGACTGGCTGCTGAAGATCCATCTTTCCGCGTGCGTACCGATGAAGAGACGGGACAGACTATTATTTCGGGCATGGGTGAATTGCATCTGGAAATTCTGGTAGATCGTATGCGCCGTGAATTCAGTGTGGAGGCCAATGTCGGTAAGCCACAGGTGGCATACCGCGAAACCATTCGTTCTGCGACCAAGGCCGAAGGCAAGTTTGTACGTCAGTCCGGTGGTCGTGGTCAGTATGGGCATTGCTGGCTGGAAATCGAACCAATGGAGCCGGGTTCCGGCTTTGAGTTTATCGATAAAATCTCCGGGGGTTCTATTCCGCGAGAATATATTCCGGCCGTAGGCAAGGGTTGTGAAGAAGCTATGGCTAACGGCGTACTGGCCGGTTATCCGATGGTGGATATCAGGGCGACTGTGGTTGACGGTTCTTATCATGATGTCGACTCCAATGAAATGGCATTTAAGGTGGCTGGTTCCATGGGCTTCCGCGCCGGTTGTGCGCAGGCCAGTCCGGTCATCCTTGAACCGATGATGGAAGTCGAAGTGGTGACGCCTGAAGATTATATGGGTGATATCGTGGGTGACCTGAACCGTCGTCGTGGTCGCGTGCTGGGCATGGAAGATCGTCATGGTGCCAAAGTGATTGAGGCTGAAGTGCCGCTATCCGAGATGTTCGGTTATTCCACCAATGTGCGCTCGATGTCACAGGGCCGTGCCACATACACCATGCAGTTTAAGCATTATGAAGAAGTTCCGAAGAATATCGCGTTGGAAATTATCGCGGCAGTGAAGGGTTGAGGTAAGGAGTAAATCATGGCAAAGGAAAAGTACGAGCGCACCAAGCCGCACGTTAACATTGGCACCATTGGTCACGTTGACCATGGCAAGACGACGTTGACTGCTGCGATCACCAAGGTTCTGGCAGAGACAGGTGGAGCTGAGTTTAAGGATTACGGCGATATTGATGGCGCTCCGGAAGAGCGCGAACGCGGCATTACAATTGCGACAGCACATGTTGAGTATGAGACAGAAGCTCGTCACTATGCTCATGTGGATTGCCCCGGCCATGCCGACTATGTAAAGAATATGATTACCGGTGCCGCCCAGATGGATGGTGGTATTCTGGTTGTGTCCGCTGCTGATGGCCCAATGCCTCAGACCCGCGAGCATGTACTACTGGCACGTCAGGTAAACGTACCGCATCTGGTTGT
>JALUWF010000059.1 GCA_027019785.1 Mariprofundus sp.
GAATAAGGTGGGGGCATTTGACTTTGGCGGATTTGCCAGGGAGGGCCCCCTCTCGTTGGCTTGAGCATGGCGACATCGTGTTTGTTGCGCGCGGAGCTTCTAATTATGCAGTAGTGGCTGACACCCCGCCTGAGCGCACTGTTCTATCTCCACACTTCTTTCAAATTCGCATTCACGAAGACTCCGGAATACTGCCAGAATTTCTTGCATGGCAGATCAACCAGGCTCCAGCCCAAAAATATTTTACACAGTCATCCGAAGGATCAGCTGTGGTAGGTGTTCGAAAAGGTATGCTTGAAAACCTGGAGATTATTTGTCCTCCGCCTTCTGAGCAGGGAGAAATCATGATGGTAGTGCATTGCTGGAATGAGCAACAAAACGTGATTCAGGCCATGTCAGATAACCATGAGAAATTCATGGTATCTATTGCCAACAAAGTATTGAATAAGGCTACAGAGGAAGTGGATCATGAACACAACGATTAACCAGGACGCAATCAATAAGGCCGTGTGGGGCGCTTGCGACACCTTTCGCGGTGTGGTCGATCCGTCTATCTATAAAGATTACGTGCTGACCATGCTCTTTCTCAAATATCTCTCTGATGTCTGGCAGGATGATAAGGAACAGTATGAAGCGGAATATGGCAATGAACCGGAACTGATTGCTGAAATGATGAAAAATGAGCGTTTTGTGCTCCCCGAATCGGCCAATTTCTATACTGTGTATGAGGCCAGGTTCGAGCCGGGTAATGGCGAGCGGATTGACAAAGCACTGCATGCGATTGAAGAGGCCAATATCGCCAAGCTGCGCGATGTGTTTCAGGATATCAGTTTCAACTCCAACAAGCTTGGAGAGGATAAACAGAAGAATGATATTCTGCGCCATCTGCTGGAAGACTTTGCCAAGGATACGCTCAATCTTCGCCCTTCCAGAATCGGGACGCTGGATATTATCGGAAATGCCTATGAGTTCCTGATTAAGAACTTCGCCTCCACATCAGGCAAGAAAGCTGGTGAATTCTATACGCCACCAGAAGTGTCCGAGCTGATTTCTCGTCTCGTTGAGCCCGAAGAGGGCGATGAGATTTGCGACCCGGCCTGTGGTTCTGGTTCGTTGTTGATGAAATGCGGTAACCAGATTAAGCAACGCTTTGAAGGCTCCAAACGATATGCCCTGTTTGGGCAGGAGGCTATCGGCTCTACCTGGGCACTCGCCAAGATGAACATGTTTTTGCACGGCGAGGACAATCACCGTATTGAATGGGGTGACACAATCCGCAACCCCAAGCTGCTGGATGGCGAGGGTAAGCTGAAACATTTCGATGTGATTGTAGCCAACCCACCATTCAGCCTGGATAAATGGGGTCATGAGAGTGCTGAACACGATCCTTATGGGCGTTTTCGCCGTGGCGTGCCGCCCAGAACCAAGGGTGATTACGCCTTTATTCTGCACATGATCGAAACCATGAAGCCGGGTTCCGGTCGCATGGGTGTGGTAGTGCCGCATGGCGTTCTCTTCCGTGGTGCTGCCGAGGGCAAGATCCGCACCAAATTGATTGAGGAAAATCTACTTGATGTTGTTATTGGGTTGCCAGAGAAACTATTTTACGGCACAGGTATTCCGGCAGCGATTCTAATCTTCAAAAAGAACAAAAGCCGACAATGTACGACCACCACGGATGGTGGAAGTGACGGAATTGCAGGAGCAAGTCCGACCACCACGGATGGTGGAAGTGACGGAATTGCAGGAGCAA
>JALUWF010000060.1 GCA_027019785.1 Mariprofundus sp.
GATTTTGATGTGGTCATTGTAGGCGGCGGCGCTATCGGTGCGACGCTGGCGTTGCAACTGCAGCAACTGAATTACCGTATTGCGTTGATTGAACTGCGCACGCCCTCATTCGCATCCACTGATCCCGAGCGCGTCATTGCGCTGAATTATGGTTCCCGCTGTCATCTGGAGAAGCTTGGCCTGTGGGACGATATTAGCGCCAACGGGGTGGGCAATATCCGCCATATTGTCGTCACCGAACCGGGTAATCGGGGGCGTGTTGATCTGGATGCCGCTGATGAAACTCCGGCCATGCAGCAACTTGGCTATGTCGTTGAAATGGGCCATCTGTTGGAGCCGATGTACCGGCGTTTGCAGCAATCGTCCGTGGAACTAATTTCGCCGGCATCGGTGACGGGGTTTGATCGGCTGGATCAGCAAGTGACCATTCAAATTCAGCGTGACGATCAGTTATCTGATATCACAGCGGCTTTGCTGGTCGGCGCTGATGGCACCTGTAGCCAGATTCGCCGTCAGGCCGGCATTGGCGTGTTCGGATGGGATTATAATCGCTTCGGAATAGTGGCCTCTGTAAGCTGTGAAAACGGTCACGATCATACTGCCCATGAATGCTTTCGCAGTTCAGGGCCGCTGGCATTTTTGCCGCTGGCGGATGATCGGTTTTCTATCGTATGGGCCGCTACGCCCGGCGAAGCCACGCAGTTACTGGCCATGAGCGATGAACAGTTCATCGTAGCGATTGGGAAGGCGGCCGGTCGCGCCACCATGAACAAGATTGGAGCTATCAGCGCCACTTCCAGCCGCGCCAGCTTTCCTCTTGAATTAACGATAGCCAACAGATTTGCCCAACCCCGTCTGGCGCTGGTCGGCAATGCCGCCCATACCGTGCATCCGGTGGCGGGGCAGGGCATGAATCTCGGTCTCAGGGATGTCATGATCCTGGCAGAGGCGCTGGATTGTGAGCTGGCACGCCACGATCCGGGCCAGTCGATTGTGATGCAAGGCTATGCCGGGAAACGGCGCGCCGATGTGATGGCGGTGGCCGGGTTTACCGAAAGCATGGTGCATGTTTTCGGCAGCGCAGTGCCCGGCATCAGGTGGTTAAGGGGTATGGGGTTGCAAACATTGCCGCGCGCCAAACGCTTGTCCACGCTGTTGCTGCAACAGGCCTCGGGCATCGGCCAGATGCAGGACAGAGAGAGGATAACATGAGCGGGTTGAGCCAACACTCCGATTACGCCGATGTGATCATTGTCGGCGGCGGCATGGTTGGGCTGGCGCTGGCCTGTGCGCTACGCCATACCGGATTGCAGATTGTGGTGATTGAACGGGGCGAGCCGCAGGTGCGTTATTCGCTGGGTCGCGATTGCCGGGTATCGGCCATTGTGCGTGGCAATGTGCGTATTCTTGAGGGATTGGGCGTCTGGAAATACCTTCAGGAGGATGCCAGCCCGATGCGGCAGATGCGGGTATGGGATCATCAGGAGGCCGGCGGTATCCGTTTCGATTGCAGCGAGATTGAAGAAGATGCGCTGGGTTATCTGGTTGAAAACTCCTGTACGCAGCAGGCTATGCACAGGGCGATACTGGAAAGTGATAATGTCGAATTCTGCTGCCCGGCTGAAATCGCCGAACTACAATGGCAGAGGGAGCAGGTTACTGTTAAATTGACGGATGGGCGGACGCTCAATACGCCGCTGCTGGTCGGCGCTGATGGCGTACGCTCCTGGGTGCGTGAACAGGCGGGCATCGGCGTCTGGCAGCGTGATTACAAACAGAAGGGCATTGTTGCCACGGTGCGGCCGCAACAATCGCATCGCGGTCAGGCTTTTCAGCGCTTTCTGCCGACCGGGCCGCTGGCCATGTTACCGATGACGGATGATCTCTGCTCCATTGTCTGGAGCGCCGAGAACAGCGAAGCGGAGCGATTGATGCGCATGGAAGATGATGCATTTCTGCAAGCACTGAACCTCACTTTCGGGCCGATGCTCGGGCGTGTCGTTGAGGCCGGTGAGCGGGCTGCATTTCCACTTAAAGGGCAACTGGCCAGGCATGTGGTGCGTGAGCGGGTGGCGCTGATTGGTGATGCCGCCCACTGCATCCATCCGTTGGCCGGGCTGGGCGTCAATCTTGGCATTCGCGACGCTATGGTGCTGGCGCAGGAGATTGCGGATGCCAGGCGATTTGACGAAGACTGGGGCGCGTTAAGCGTGCTGGATCGATACATGAAACAGCGTCTGCCCGATGTGCTGTCGATCATGGCCTCGATGGAAGGCTTCCACCAGATATTCACCGGCAGGCTACCCGGCCTGAAAGAACTGCGCGGTCTTGGTATGCGTTTGGCTGGCAACAGCGGCGCGATTAAACAGATATTGATGCGCAATTCCACTGGCTTGTCATTGCCGGTGCCGAAGCAGATAAGCTGATCTTTTTTTGACGCAGATGAACGCAGAAAAAAAGGAAAGAATATGATGCGCTGCTCATTCTTATTCGATAGATACCCTGACAAGAATCCATGCTATGTTGTTGAGCATGAATATATCTGCGCTCATCTGTGTAAATCTGCGTCTAAAATATGACTAAACTGTACTATATCCATGATCCGATGTGCAGTTGGTGCTGGGCGTTTCGACCTGCGTGGACAGTGATTCAGCATGCTTTGCCAGATACTTTAGATGTGCAATATCTACTCGGTGGTTTAGCACCGGATTCCGATTCGTCGATGCCGGCAGAAACTCAGGCCATGATTCGCAGGCATTGGCAGACAATTGAAAAGCGGGTGCCCGGCACTTGTTTTAACTACGATTTCTGGACAACATGCCAGCCCAGGCGTTCCACGTATCCGGCCTGCAGGGCAGTGATTGCGGCCCGGTTGCAGCAGCCGGATCTGGAAGGTGCGATGATTGCGTTCATCCAGCAGGCCTACTATTTGCAGGCGCGCAATCCTTCGGATGATGATCTGTTGATTGATCTTGCCGGCAAGCTAAATCTCGACCGGAAACGCTTTCGGCATGATCTGAACAGCCCGGAATGCATGGCCATATTGATGCGCGAGATAACGCAGTCCCGGCAAATCGGAGCGCATGGCTTCCCCAGCCTGATAATGGCGCAAGGCGACCATTTCCAGCCCATCCTCATCGATTACAACCATGCTGACGTTATCATTCTGCATATTTTAGAGGCTTCTCGGCATTGATATGGATCCCCGATAGACTCGCTCGGGGATGACACAGCAGATTGAGTTTATAACCGTTTGCGGATTGGTTGTGTTTTACACGGATAAGAACTGAATTTACTTGGCGAGCTTTGCGTCTTAGCGAGAGTCAGGGTTGAAGGTTGAAAAGCAATGATCTCGCAAAGCCGCAAAGAACGCAAAGGAGGTCAAAATCTTTATGTTTTGGTTTTCTCTGCTTTTCCTCTGTCCCCCAGGGGAGCCTCTCTTGCTTCGCAATTCACCTCACTGCCTGGTTGCGAGGCTTCCGATTTTCTTGCCGTGACGATCCATCAGTAGTGCATGCATATCTTGCGGCATATCGGTTAATCCCTGTTTGCCACGGATGAACAGGGCGGTGCTCCAGGCGTCTGCCAGTGTGGCATTGGTTGCCATGACTGTGGCGCTCTCTGTTTTGTCGGCAGGCCAGCCTGTTTTCGGGTCAATCAGATGGTGGTAGCGCTTGCCTTGATAGATATAAAAGCGTTCGTAATCGCCTGAGGTGACGATGCTGACATCGCCCTGCAGATTGAGCGTGGCGATCACATCATTCTTGTGGCGAGGATGGCGGACGCCGATATGCCACGGGCGCTCGCCATGGCGGCCGATCAGGCGAATATCGCCGCCGGCATTGATGATGGCGTTATGGATGCCGTGTTGTTGCAAGATGGCGATGCCGCGATCAATGGCATAGCCCTTGGCAATACCGCCGAAATCGAGCAGGCAGCGCGCATCTGTGCGTCGCCACAGCTTGCCCTGATGTTCAATGCAATGTGCAGGGGGGGTAGCCGCCTGAATAGCGTCCGGAGTCGGCGGCGAAGAGGATGGCGGCTCTTTGGAAAATCCCCACAGCAGATTGAGTTTACCCAGCGCCGGATCGAATGCGCCGCCGCTCTGCTGCTTTACCTGCAGCGCGATGCTTAGCACGGAAGCCACTTCATCCGGCAGGGATACCCATCTGCCCGGTGTTGATGTATTGAATGTTTTCACCGTATTGGGGTGATTGCCGTAAATGGTGAAGGCGTCCTCGATACGTTGCATTTCATGGGCGGCGGCGGTAATTGCAGTGGCGGCCTGATCGCTGTCGCCGCCGATGACGGTGAATTTGACCAGTGTACCCATGATAAAACGGGTGTCATGGATATCAGTGGGGGAGGAGCATGCGCTCAGCAACAGGAACAGGGGGATCACAAGAAAACGGTACATGGCGGCATTCTTGCCTGAATGCTATGGCTGGCAAGTCTGCACATGATCGTCTGCATGATAACAGTCTGCGCGCAGCATTTGCCTTTGGCGGCCAAATACCTGATAATTGCGCTCAAGTATTGAGACGAGGTGTAAGTATGAGCGTGGTATTAACCGAAGCAGCAGCAGAAAAAGTGCAGGGATTGCTGGCGCATGAAGATGATAGTCTGAATCTGCGTGTGTTTGTTTCCGGCGGAGGCTGTTCCGGATTTCAGTACGGCTTCACCTTTGATGATGATATCAAGGAAAATGATACCGTAGTCGAAAGCCATGGCGTTAAACTGCTGGTAGATCAGATGAGTATGGATCTGCTCAAGGGTGCGGAAATTGATTATCAGAGTTCGATTCAGGGCGAATCATTTGTGATTCGCAATCCCAATGCATCATCGACCTGTGGTTGCGGCAAATCATTCACCCCGTCCGAAGCCAGTGGCGGCGGCTGCGCCAACGCGGGTTATTAAACTCAAGCCGGCAACCCGAAACGAAACTCCCGAACAGAAAAACATATGCGGAGTATAATTGAATGACTGCACTGGCAATCAACGGGCTTTCCAAATTCTATGATAATGGCAATCAGGCGCTGTGCGATGTTTCGCTCGATATTCCCGAGGGTAGTTTCTATGCTTTGCTGGGGCCGAACGGGGCTGGCAAGAGCACGCTGATCAATATTCTGGCCGATACGGTGCGGGCCAGCAGCGGCGCAATCATGCTATTCGGTCACGATATGCTGACTGAGCGCAGCTGGTGTAAGCGCCGTATCGGGGTGGTGCCGCAGGAAGTGGCCTTTGATCCATTTTTTACGCCGCGTGAAGTGCTGGCTTTCACATCCGGGATGTTCGGTTGCAGACCCGATTTCGACTGGATTGATGCGTTGCTGGCCCGCCTTGAATTGATCGATCATGCCAAAAAAAATACCCGCCAGCTCTCCGGCGGCATGCGGCGGCGCTTGCTGGTGGCGCAGGCGTTGGTGCACAGGCCGAAACTGGTGATTCTCGATGAGCCGACAGCCGGGGTGGATGTGGAGTTGCGTCGTCGCTTGTGGGATTTTATGCGCGAGTTGAATGCAGCCGGTACCACTATTCTGCTCACCACCCATTATCTCGATGAAGCTGAAGAGCTGTGCGACCATGTCGCTATTATTGATCGCGGCAAACTGCTGACGGCGCGACCGATGCAGGAGATGATGCGGGAGATCGCCTCATCTTATCTCTGGCTCAATTATGACAAGCCGGTGGAGTTGTCAGCCGATGTGGTGGAGAAACTGGTGGATTTCGAGCCGCGCCTGAGTGATGAGGGGGTGTGTTTGAAGCTGGGACGACAGCAAAACGGTTCTACCTTCCATCGCGCTTATCAGGCTGCCGTGGCCAGCTTTGGCGCACCGCTGGATGCCGGTGTCCGGCGTGAGGATCTGGAAGACGTTTTCCTGCGTTTGACCGGCAAACCGGAACATCATCACATGGTTGACGAGGGTAATAATGCGTCCGATTAATGCAGATGAATCAATAAATATAATCGGGGCGTGGACGCTGTTCACGCGCGAAGTGCGCCGCTTCCTCAAAGTGAAGATGCAGACCATTGTGACGCCGGCGCTGACTGCCATGCTCTATCTGGTGATTTTCCGTTATGCCATGGGGACGCGGCAGGTACCGGGCATGGCGGTGGATTATTTCAGTTTTCTGGTGCCGGGGCTGGCTATGATGGCGATGCTGCAGAATGCCTTTGCCAACACATCCAGCTCGATCATCATGGGCAAGGTGATGGGCATGCACATCTATCTGCTGATGGCGCCATTATCGGCCATCGAAGTGGTGGTCGCATTCCTCGCGGCTGCGGTGGTGCGCGCGCTGGTGGTGGCGGTCGTATTTCTGGCCGTGTTATCGCCGTTTGTTGATCTGCATCTGCTGCATCCGGAGGTGATTCTGCTCTATGGTCTGTGCGGCAGTATCATCATGGGCGGACTGGGATTGATTGGTGGCATATGGGCCAGAGATTTCGATCATGTGGCGATGGTGAGCAACTTCGTGATTCTGCCGCTGACATTTCTTTCCGGCGTGTTTTATTCAGTCAAACAGTTGCCGCCGCTGTGGCAGCAGATCAATCATGCCAACCCGTTCTTCTATCTGATTGACGGCTTCCGTTACGGTTTTCTCGGCACCGGTGATACCGATCCCTATGCCTCGATGTTGGTTGTGATCGCCACAGCGCTAATCACAACACTCGTCTGTTGGCAGCTATGGCGCACTGGTTGGCGTATGAAAGAATAACCCCCCCCCCCTGTTGGACGAAGCCGCTATCGCGGAGAACGGATACGTTTACGCAAATAAAATCAACACCTTGAACCAAAAAAAAGATATTTTCGATATACAGCATATGCTGTGCCATTGCCGAGCTTGTCCAAAAAACGGTTCAGATTGTGGTTTGTGCTTCACACAATCGAACCTTATTCGTTCGAGCGGAGTTGGGACTGGATTTCAGCTACGCGGCTGCGCTGCTTGTCTTTGTTTGCTGCACATGCACCGTTACCAGTTTCGGCAATTGCGGCACCAGCGTCGGCAGAAACCAGATGGCGCTTCGGAACGCCATTCTTTTTTCAAGGCGATGTAAGTTGGCATCTCATGACTGGCCCTGGTCAATCGAAAGATTCTGCTTGCGATTTTCTGGAAGATTTTTTACCATCACTGCTGAATGCCGGGAGGGGTTAATGACAGTATCAGAAGTTATTGCTGCAGTAAAAGCGGGGCAAAGTCTGGAAAAAGCGGATTTGTCCGGCCTTGATCTTTCCGGGCAGGATTTGAGAAAGGCGAAACTGAGCTTTGCCAACCTCAAGGGGTGCAATTTACAGGGCGCTGATTTGCGTGATGCAGTGCTGAATGAAGCCGACCTGTCCTATGCGAACCTCAGAGATGCAGATCTGCGCGGTAGCAACCTGAAACGTACTAACCTGACCCGAGCTGACCGCACGGGGGCAAAAATCCGTAAATGGGCCTTGAAAAAAGCCTTCATTGCCGGCCCCACAGCCTACCGCTCGTAATCCTTCGTTCAAAAGTAATTCAAACACTTTGTGTACTCTGCGGTAAAGGCTTAAGGGAAATCGCTCTTTGCCTGGGCGGGAAGGCGGCGCTAGTGTGCGCGACCTTTTTCTACACTTACCCCGGAGGTAAATGGCAATGCTGGCGCGTACATATTGTGGTGATTTTTGTAAAACAGATCTTAGGCAACAGGTTCGTCTCAATGGCTGGGTGGAAACCAACCGTGATCATGGTGGCGTTATTTTTCTCGATGTGCGTGATCGTTCCGGCGTGGTGCAGGTGGTGGCGCATCCGGATACGCCTGAAATGCATGCGCTGGCCCATTCCATGCGTCAACAGAATGTGATTGAAGTGATTGGTGAAGTGATTCCGCGTGATGCCGATGCGACGAATCCAAAGCTGGCGACCGGCGAGATTGAAGTAAAAATATCCAGCCTGACGTTATTGAATCGGGCTGAAACGCCGCCGTTTGCCATTGAAGATGATTGCAATACCGGCGAGCAGCATAGGTTGGAATATCGTTATCTGGATCTGCGTCGACCCTGCATGCAGAAAAATCTTATGCTGCGCCATAAAGTGACCCATGCGGCGCGCAATTATCTCGATACGCAGCATTTCCTCGATGTTGAAACGCCGATCCTGAATAAATCCACCCCGGAAGGGGCACGAGATTATCTGGTGCCATCGCGCATTTATCCGGGTTCTTTTTATGCATTGCCACAGAGTCCGCAGTTATTTAAACAGTTGTTGATGGTGGCGGGTGTGGATCGCTATTATCAGATTGCCCGCTGCTTCCGCGATGAAGATTTGCGTGCTGATCGCCAGCCTGAATTTACCCAGGTCGATCTGGAAATGTCCTTTGTAACACAGGACGAGATCATGGGCGTGGCTGAAGGCTTGATCGGTTCGATGTTTGCCGCTGGCATGGATACGCAGATTCAGGCGACATTCCCGCGTATCACCTATGCCGAGGCGATGGATAAATATGGTCTGGATCGCCCCGATGTGCGTTTCGGGCTGGAACATATTGATGTGACCGATTTAATGAAATCGGTTGATTTCAAGGTGTTCAGCGGCCCTGCCAACAATGGTGGTTTAGTGAAGGTCATCCGTGTACCGAGTGGCAATAGCCTGTTGAGTCGCAAGAAAATTGATAACTACACCAAGTTTGTCTCTATCTACGGTGCCAAAGGGTTGGCCTATATCAAGGTCAACGACAAGGATGATATTCCGGACGGCTTGCAGTCGCCGATTGTGAAGAATCTGTCTGAAGATGTGTTAAAAGCATTGCTCGAACGTACGGGCGCGGAAAATGGCGATTTACTGTTTTTCGGTGCCGATAGTAAAGAGGTCGTCAATAACGCGCTGGGTTATCTGCGTGTCGAGCTGGGCAAGGATCTGGGCTTGTTTGATGCCGGTTCCAATCAATTTGTATGGGTGGTTGATTTCCCGATGTTTGAATGGGACGATGAGAACAAACGTCCGCAAGCTCTTCACCACCCGTTTACAGCGCCATATCCTGAAGATCTGGACAAGCTGGAAACCGCACCGCTGGAGATGCGCTCACAGGCTTACGATCTGGTCTGGAACGGTACAGAAATCGGCGGTGGTTCAATTCGTATTCATGATAGCGAAGTGCAATCGCGCGTGCTAAAGGCGCTCAATATCTCCGATGAAGAAGCCAATGATAAATTCGGCTTCCTGCTTAACGCCCTGAAATACGGCGCACCGCCGCATGGAGGTCTGGCCTTCGGACTGGATCGCGTGCTCAGCCTGATGGTGGATGCCGAATCGATTCGCGATGTGATTGCTTTCCCGAAAACCCAGCGTGCTGCCGACCCGATGTCTGAAGCGCCCGGCGAAGTGGCCGATGAACAGTGGAAAGAACTGGGCTTACGTAAACGACGAACGATTCAGACTGACGACTGAAGGTTTAATAAACGGAAAACTTAAAAGCATCCACCGCGAAGGGCGCAAAGGTACGCAAAGTAAAGTCTAAACCATATTTGGTTTTTTATCTGCCTGGTATGCTGCCCTGTATATTTTACACACTGCACCATTGAGGGAGATCTTCCGGGATTTTTTTGTGATGTAACCCCATCGTGCCAAATAGGGACAACCTTTTAAGATAAAATTAAAAAGGGGTTTTCCTTTGCGTACCTTTGCGCTCTTTGCGGTGAAAGGTTTTGACTTTGATTGAATGCAAATTGAATGTTGAACACAAGCTGCATTGACATCACAGATGAAAGATAAGAACATACCTTCTGTGAAACGACTGCTTCTTTTTCTACTGCTAATTCTGGCATCCTGCGCACTGAAACCGCCTGTGCAGGAAATGTCCGATGCGCGTTCTGCTATCAAAATGGCGCAGGCTTTGCCGGGTCAACAAAGTCCCGGCCAGCAAAGCAAGGCGGATGCTTATCTTAAAAGCGCAGAAACAGCGCTCGATGAAGCAGCGGCAGCGATTGACAATGAGCATTATGATCGGGCCCGTACCAAGGCGCTGGAAGCCAAGCGCAATGCGCAGCAAGCTGCTCGCATTAAACAACGTAAACATCAGTAATTATTCAACGAATACATTTCATAACGAGGTGAAGCATGGCATTTGAAAAAATTCGCGTGCCGGAAAACGGCGATAAAATTAGCATGGGCGAAGATGGTAAACTACAGGTTTCTGATCATCCGATTGTCACCTTTATCGAAGGTGATGGTGTTGGTCCCGATATCTGGAAGGCCTCGCGGCCGATGCTCGATGCTGCTGTCGAAAAGGCTTATGACGGTCAGCGCAGTATTTCATGGATGGAAATATATGCCGGGGAGAAAGCATGGAATCTCTATGGGCAGACTGATGATGCATGGTTGCCGCAGGAATCGCTTGAAGCCATGCGTGAGTATCTGGTTGGCCTGAAGGGGCCACTGACCACCCCGATTGGCGGTGGCATGGGGTCGCTCAATGTGGCCATCCGTCAAACGCTGGATTTGTATGTTTGCCTGCGTCCTGTGAAGTATTTTAGCGGCGTACCTTCGCCGGTCAAACGTCCGGAACTGGTCGATATGGCGATTTTCCGTGAAAATACCGAAGACATCTATGCCGGCATTGAATGGCCTGAAGGCAGTGATGAAGTAAAAAAAGTGATTGATTTCCTGCAAAATGAAATGGGCGTCACCAAAATTCGTTTTCCGGATTCTTCAGGTATTGGCATCAAGCCGGTATCGCGTGAAGGTACCCGGCGTTTGGTGCGCGCCGCCATTCAGTATGCGATTGATAATGAGCTGAGCTCGGTGACGCTGGTGCATAAAGGCAATATCATGAAATACACCGAGGGCGGTTTCCGCAATTGGGGTTATGAGGTTGCGCAGCAAGAATTCGGTGCAGAAGTCATTGGTGATGGCCCGTGGTGCCGTTTGCCGGGTGGCATTGTGATTAAGGATTCTATTGCCGATATCGCTTTGCAGCAGGTACTGACACGCCCAACCGAATTTGATGTGATTGCCACGCTGAATCTGAATGGTGATTATTTATCGGATGCTCTGGCAGCGCAGGTTGGCGGCATTGGCATTGCGCCGGGCGCCAATATTAATTACATCACCGGCCATGCCATCTTTGAAGCAACCCACGGCACGGCGCCGAAATATACCGACAAGAATATGGTGAACCCGTCATCCATGGCATTGTCGGGTGCAATGATGCTGCGCTATATGGGGTGGACGGAAGCTGCCGACCTGATTGTGCAAGGCATCACTGCTGCAATCGAAGCCAAGACCGTGACCTATGATTTCCATCGCCAAATGAAAGATGCGACCAAGCTATCGACCTCCGAATTCGGTGATGCGGTGATTTCACACATGGATATCAAGCAGGAAGAGGCAGCGGATCAATACGATAAACTGGCGGCGCGATTCCGGGAATTATTTGAGTCCGGAGCAGAGAAGAGCGCCGAGTTTGCCGCTGTAGCCATGGAGAAGGCGCGTCAGCAATTGACTGCCGCCGGCGCCTTTTCAGAAGAGCAGGGCAAGAATCTGAAGACCTTTATGGAACGTGACTTCGCCCAGATGGCGCAGACCATGCGCGAAGAAGCGCGGGAAAAGCTGAACCCGTCCCGTGTTAGTGCCGGAGCCATGTCGTCACTGTCATCGCTGCTGAATTTGGCGGGTAGTGCACTGTCATCCGTGGCCGAGAAAACACAGCAGGCGATCTCTTGCCGTTCGGGCGAAATCACCAGCGCCGGCACCTTGACCTGCGTAGCCTGTGAACATGAATTGCATTTCAAAAAAACGGGCCGTGTGCCGCCGTGTCCGAAATGCCATGCCACCGAGTTTCGCAAGAGTTATTGATAAAAAAGGCAGGATCGTTGATCCGGCCTTTTTGTGTTTACATCTCTGTTGAATATTTGTTCAGTATGTACTGGAGGTGCGGCTTTAGCCGCGCATGGACATGCTGCTCGCGACTGAAGTCGGGGAGGGGATGACAGTGGTAAACCTGAATAGATGTGACGAAATTGGTATTCACAGACTGGCAGGAACGGTTACGATTGGGCGATGTTTTTAGGTGTAGATACGGGCGGTACGTTTACCGATTTTGTCTATTATGGTGATAGGGAGCTGCGCTTTCACAAGCTGCTGTCCACGCCGGATGATCCATCACGCGCGATCGAGCAGGGGGTTCGGGAACTCGGTCTGGATTCAAAGCAATTGCATCTGGTGCATGGTTCCACGGTAGCGACCAATGCTATTCTCGAACGAAAAGGCGTGCGCACCCTGTTTGTCACCCATCGCGGGCTGGAAGATTTACTGAGCATTGGCCGTCAGACCCGCCCTGAACTCTACGAACTATGTCCCGATGCGATTGAACCGTTGGTTCAGCGAGATGATTGTTTCGGGGTTTCAGGGCGTTTGAATGCCGGGGGCGAGATTGTGCAAGATGTCAGTCCGGATGATGTCACGCATCTGGCCAAGCGTGTGGCGGCGGAAAATTATGAGGCTGTGGCGGTCTGTTTGCTGTTCTCATTTTTGAATCCGGAGCATGAGGATGCTATTGCAACGAGCTTGCCGGATGATCTGTTTATCTCCCTTTCGCATCAGGTGTTGGCCGAATTTCGTGAATACGAACGTGCGGCGACCACTTTTCTCAATGCCTACGTCGGGCCGCTGGTGCAATGCTACCTCAAACGACTGCAGAAAAATCTGAGACCAAAACACTTATTCGTGATGCATTCCGCCGGTGGTGTGATGCAGGCCGATCTGGCCGGGGAACAGGCTGTGCGTCTGGTATTGTCCGGGCCTGCGGGTGGTTTGGTGGCAGCGCAGGCAGTGGGTAAGCAACTCGGCGAGGAAAGTTTACTGACTTTTGATATGGGCGGCACCAGCACCGATGTGGCGCTGATTCAGGGCGCTCCGGCCATGACCACAGAGGGGCAGATTGCCGGCATGCCGGTCTCGCTGCCCATGCTCGATATTCATACCATTGGCGCAGGCGGCGGATCATTGGCCTGGATGGATGAGGCCGGATTGCCGCAGGTGGGGCCGGAGTCGGCGGGCGCCATGCCGGGGCCGGCTTGTTACGGGCAGGGCGGCGATGCTCCTGCTGTCACCGATGCCAATTTGCTATTGGGCCGTATTCCTGCCCATGCACTACTGGCCGGCTCATTGCCGCTGAACCTGCAGGCGACGCGCAAGGTGTTTGAGCGTTATGGGGAGAAACTGGGCTTGTCATCCGAGGCGGCGGCAGAAGCGGTGCTGGCGATTGCCGAAGAACATATGGCCGGCGCCTTGCGGGTGGTTTCTGTGCAAAAGGGATTTGATCCTGCCGATTTCTCGCTGCTCTGTTTTGGCGGGGCGGGTGGCTTGCACGCCTGTGCGCTGGCCGACAAGTTATCCATGCGCAGAATCATTGTGCCGGTGGCCAGCGGCGCATTTTCAGCGCTGGGAATGCTGGCTGGTCGGCAACAGAGCGAATTCTCCCGCAGCCGCCAACTGTCGATTTCTAATGCAGGGACAACGGCTATATTGGCGCAGCAGTTTGAGGCGCTACAATCAGAAGCCGAAAAGCAGATGCAGGGTTTAACGCTGCAATATGAGCGGCGCGTGGATATGCGTTATCAGGGACAAGGATTTCATCTGACCATTGATGTGACGGATGATGATCTATCCGGCCTGGTAAGCCGTTTTGAATCGGCGCATCTTCAGGCTTACGGGCATAGTCTGGAACGTGATGTGGAAATCATGACGGTTCGGCTGACTGCGTTTGTGGACAGAGCCACGCCGGCATTGCCCCAACTGCAAGCGTCTGACAAAGCTGCTGAAATTGCGGGCAGCTCGGATGTATATGGCGTGGGTCGTGTGCCACATTACCGGCGCAGCGACCTGAGACCGGGATGCGAATATATGGGCCCGGCGCTGGTGCTGGAAGATACCGCGACGCTGTGGCTGGCTGAGGAGTGGAATATGCGTGTGTCCGAACACGGGCATTTGTTGTTAAAAAAACCAGACAAAAGTCAAAAACATTCACCGCCAAGTACGCAAAGGGGCGCAAAATAAAAATGAATTTTGAATTGCAGAGCAAAAACGACATCAAGGGGAGGGTGTGAGCTATGTCTGCCGATGATGCAGTTCAGTTAAGTCTGTTTGCGCATCGGTTGTCGGCGATTTGTGAGGAGATGGGGGCGGTACTGAAACGCAGCGCTATTTCTCCCAATATTAGGGATCGCGAGGATTTTTCCTGCGCGCTGTTTAATCGTGATGGACAACTGGTGGCGCAGGCCGCCCATATTCCGATTCACTTGGGTTCGATGGCTTTTGCCATGGCTGATGTGGTCGGGCGATTCGATTGGCAAGCTGATGATGTGGTGGTGTTCAATGATCCGTTTTTGGGCGGCACCCACTTGCCTGATATTACTGTGGTGACGCCAATATTTAGTCAGCAGGAACTGATCGGATTCTCGGCTGCGCGTGCGCACCATGCCGATATTGGCGGCAGATCACCCGGCTCGATGGGGGTGGAAACCCGGCTTGAGGATGAGGGGTTAATTATTTCGCCCTGTTACTGGTTCAAAGCGGGAGAGGAACAACAGCAACTGCCACAGCGTTTTCAACAACAGGTCAGGGCGTATGCAGAGCGGCTTGGTGATCTGGCGGCCCAAAAAGCGGCCTGTGTGATTGGCGGCCAGCGTCTGGTTGCACTGGCTGACACAGGACTGGACGATAGAATAGCTGCACTGATGGCGGTTTCCGAAGCTTATGGTCGCAGGGCCATAGCTGATATTCCCGATGGCGAGTACTGCTTTGAAGATGTGATGGAGGATGATGGATGCGGCTCGGGGCCTCTGCCTGTTTGCGTACGCATTGCCATTGCTGGAGAAACGGCCCGTGTGGATTTTAGCGGCACTGCGGCTCAGGCCGGCGGGCCGGTGAACTGTCCGCTGGCGGTGACGGCGGCCAGCGTATTATATGTATTTCGCTGCCTGATGCCGAAGCATACGCCGCAGACGGCGGCTGTTTTTCGTCCGATCAGCATCACAGCGCCACAGGGGTGCCTGGTGGATGCGAATGCAGGTGCGGCTGTTGCCGCTGGCAATGTGGAAACCAGCCAGCGCATTGTCGATGTGGTGTTGGGGGCCTTGGCCAAAGCGATTCCGGATCGTATTCCGGCGGCGGCGCAGGGCACCATGAATAATGTTATTTTCGGTGGCAAAAAAGGAGAAGATGACTGGGTATATTACGAAACGCTGGCCGGCGGCATGGGCGCGCATGCAGGCGGTGATGGTCTTTCCACTGTGCAGTGCCATATGACCAATACGAAAAATTCATCGATTGAAGTGCTAGAGATGCATTACCCGTTGCAGGTTCGCACTTATCAGGTGCGAAAAGGTTCAGGCGGCAAGGGGCGATTCAATGGTGGCGATGGTTTAATTCGTGAATGGTATGTCCGCGAAGATTGCCATTTGTCGTTGTTGACTGAACGGCGGGCTACTGCGCCGTATGGATTACAGGGTGGGTATTCAGGTGCAAGTGGTAAAAATCGTTTATGCCGGGATGGTGTGTGGCAGTCTTTACCTGCCAAAGGCTCATGGCAGTTGAAAGCCGATGATCTTATCCGCATAGAAACCCCGGGTGGTGGCGGGTTTGGTGTGGGAAAGTCAAAGGCGGGAACCACAGATGAACGCAGATGAACACAGAGAACAATACTGCACGTCAAAACCAGCTCTCGCAAAGTCGCCAAGAACGCAAAGAATAACCTTTAGATTAGTTTTTTTTGTCTCTCTTGGCGTTCTTTGCGACTTTGCGAGATATTGCTTTGAGCTTATGGCTTTTAAGGTGAATAAATGATTATTTTAGGCATTGAGTCATCGTGTGATGAAACGGCGGTGGCGATTTATGAGGGCGATCTGGATACGGGGCAGGGGCGACTTATCTCGGAACAGATAGCATCGCAGATTGAGACGCATGCGAAATTTGGTGGAGTGGTGCCGGAAGTGGCCTCGCGCGAACATCTGATGGCATTGCCGCCGATGGTCGATGCATTGCTTTCAGAAGCGTCACTGAACTGGTCTGACATTGATCATATTGCTGTGACTGCCGGCCCCGGTTTGTTGGGCGCACTGCTGGTCGGCACTTCTTATGCGCGCGCAGTTGGCATGGTGAATGATATTCCGGTGTTGCCGATTCACCATATGGAAGGACATTTGCTGGCACCGGGACTTTCGGATGATTTGCCCGAATTTCCGTTTATTACGCTGCTGGTTTCCGGCGGTCATACGTTGCTGGTGCAGGTGAAAGCTATAGGCCAATATGAAGTCATCGGCCAGACGCTGGATGATGCAGCCGGAGAATGTTTTGATAAATCGGCTCGTTTGCTGGGCTTACCCTATCCCGGCGGTCCGGAAATTGCGTTGATGGCTGAAGGAGGTAATGCCCGCCGTTTCAAGTTGCCTCGCCCGATGCTGAATCGAGATAATCTGGATTTCAGTTTTTCCGGCCTGAAAACAGCGGTGATGTATGCCGTCAAAAATGCCGGCGGCTTATCTGCCATGAACGAAACCGATCAGCGCGATATGGCGGCATGCATTGAAGCGGCGGCCTGCGAGGTGTTGGTGAAAAAATCCATTCGCGCCTGCTTGCAGAAGGATGCGCCGAGGCTGGTGATTGCCGGCGGCGTAGCTGCGAATCAGCATCTGCGCAGCTTACTGGCCGATCTTGCAGAAGCGAACGGGATCGAAGTGCACATGCCGCACCCCAGACACTGCACCGATAATGCCGCCATGATTGCCTATGCCGCATTTCAGCAAATCAACAATGGTTTGCCATGTTCAGAGGCTTGGGATGCCAGACCCAGGTGGAGCTTGTCGAATCTGAATGAACCCGGATAGTTTATTCTCATACGAAGAATCTAACGTTCATTCACAATTCATTCCCAGCGCACTGGACGCGCTGTTCAATTCGTTATCGAAACTTATGAAGATAAGTCGTTCAGCCAACTGCTTGTTCAACATCTCTGCAGCAGCAAGGTGCACGCTATCATAGCCTCTCAGCTTATAGGCAAGCGTCAGCGATGCTGCGCGTCGGATCAGCGGTTCATCGACGGAGACAACCATGGTATGTTGCCATTCCAGATCAAAGTAATTGATCGCAGTTTGCCAGTTGGCATCCGTCAGTCGGTGCATGCGTTTTGCTCTGGCTAGGGCGGCATGTATCTCCACATATGTAATCAAATGGGTGCAGACGGTAGTGCAGTTGCCAACGATTTGGCGCACCTTGTCGCTGCCGGACTCCTCCACAAACAGTTTCACCCAGGCCGAAGTATCCAGGTAAACGATCATTCACGCATGCTCAGCACGATATCGGACATCAGTTCTTCGCCTGCTTTGGTGGAAGCCACCGCTTTGTGTACCGGAAAGAGCCCTTTTTTTTTGGCCGGAATAATCCAGGGCTGTGCCTCGAGCCTTTCAATGAGGCCGGTTTCCGTATCCTCGGAGGTGGTTAGCGTCGGTGCCAGGCGGGCAATAGGTTTGCCATGCGATGTGACGACAATTTCCTCACCGCTGGATGCTCGACTGAGATATTCGGACAAATGGTTCTTGAGTTCACGCACTGCAACATTCATGGGAAAACCTCCTTTATGTCCACATTTACGATATTGTGTCCACATTCATCCCGATAGGCAAGAGGAAGAATAGTGAATGGAGAATCTTGAATTTAGAATTCGGGTTAAAGCGGGGTTCCCCA
>JALUWF010000061.1 GCA_027019785.1 Mariprofundus sp.
TCCGGCGTGCCGGCAATCACAATCTCCCCACCCTTGTCGCCGCCTTCCGGGCCGAGATCGACAATCCAGTCGGCGGTTTTGATGACATCAAGATTATGCTCAATGACGATCACTGTATTGCCGCGATCCACCAGCGCATGCAGCACTTCCAGTAATTTGGATACGTCGTGAAAATGCAATCCCGTGGTCGGTTCATCGAGAATATAGAGGGTGTCGCCGGTGGCGCGCCGCGCCAGTTCCTTGGAGAGTTTCACGCGCTGCGCCTCGCCGCCCGACAGAGTTGTGGCTGATTGACCCAGTTGAATATAACCCAGTCCTACCTGCTGTAAGGTCGTCAGCCGATTTTTTAGCGGCGGGATGGCGGCAAAGAATTCCAGCGCTTCATCGACTGTCATGTGCAGCACATCGTCGATGGTTTTGCCCTTATAGCGGATATCCAGCGTTTCACGGTTGTAGCGTTTGCCCTGACACGATTCGCAGTGCACATAGACATCGGGCAGAAAATGCATTTCCACCTTGATGATGCCGTCGCCCTGACAGGCTTCGCATCTGCCCCCTTTGACATTGAACGAGAAACGTCCCGGCTTGTAGCCGCGCGCCCGCGATTCCGGCACCCGTGCAAAAAATTCCCGGATCGGCGTGAAGATGCCTGTGTATGTAGCCGGATTGGAGCGCGGCGTGCGACCAATCGGACTCTGGTCAATTTCTATGATTTTATCGATCAGATCAGCGCCGATCAGTTTTTCGTGCGCCCCTACCATGTCCGTCTTTAATCCTTTCGATTTGGCCAGCGCCTTGAACAACGTGTCGTTGGTCAGGGTGGATTTCCCCGAACCGGATACGCCGGTCACGCAGGAGAATCGGGACAGAGGGAACAGCGCATTCATCTGTTTCAGATTGTGCTCGCACGCCCCTTGCACGCCGATCATGGCATGTTTCTTTAACACTTCTCGTCGCTTCGGTATCTTGATCTTCTTACGTCCGGTCAAATAATCGGAGGTCAGCGAATCCACCTTCAGAATATCCGCCAGTTTGCCCTGTGCCACCACTTCGCCGCCATGCACACCGGCCGCTGGCCCCATATCAATCACCCAGTCGGCAGTTCTAATGGCATCCTCATCATGCTCGACCACGATCACCGAATTGCCCAAATCACGCAGTCGGCGGAGCGTGGCCAATAAGCGATCATTATCGCGCTGATGCAGACCAATCGACGGCTCGTCCAGAATATACAGCACCCCGACCAGCGCCGAGCCAATCTGGGTGGCCAGGCGAATGCGTTGGGCTTCGCCGCCCGATAATGTGCCAGCTGTACGTTCCAGACTCAGGTAGTCCAGCCCCACTTCAATCATAAAACCGAGGCGGGCAGAAATTTCTTCCAGCACTCTGTCGGCGATGGTGCGTTGCTGCTCCGACAGTTTTAGGCTTTTTACCCATGCCTGCCCTTCGCGCAGCGGCATGGCGACAAATTCCGGCAGCGACAGGCCAGCAATGCGGACATGCCGCGCCGCCTTGCACAAACGCGAACCATCGCAGGCCGGACAGGCAATCGTATTGATATATTTGGACAGCGCCTCGCGCACATCATCCGAACTTGTTTCTCTGTATCGCCGTTCCAGGTTGGGAATCACACCCTCGAACGGGCGTTCAATGATGCGATTCTGCCCCGGCGTCTCATAGACAAAACGAACCTTTTTCCTGCCACTGCCGTAGAGAAATATATTTCGGGCTGCTTCGGATAGTTCGTTAAAGGGAACATCCATATCCGCATCCACAGTCGCCGCCACGGCTTCCAGCGTCTGGCGATACATAAAGGTTTCTCGCCCAGCCCAGGGTTCAATCGCCCCACCCGACAAGCACAGCCCATCATTCGACACCACCAGCGCCGGATCGAACACGGTTTTTGAACCCAAACCATCACAGCTTGGACAAGCGCCCGCCGGCGAATTGAATGAAAACAGGCGCGGCTCGATTTCCGGATAGGAAATACCGCAATCGGCGCAGGCAAAGCGTTCGGAAAATACCAGTTCCTCTGTTTTTTGTGCAGGGGTGGCAACCAGCGCAATCATCAAACCTTCGCCATATCTGAGCGCCGTCTCGACCGAATCGGCCAGCCGCGTGCGGATGCCATCGCGGATCACCAGTCGATCCACCACCAGTTCGATATGGTGTTTGATATTTTTTTTCAGCGCCGGCGCATCTTCCAGCGCCATCACCTCGCCATCAATGCGCACGCGCACGAAACCATCTTTGCCAGCCTGCTCCAGTTCCTTGCGAAACTCCCCCTTCCGGCCGCGTGCAATCGGTGCCAGCAGTTGCAGCTTTGTTCCTTCATACAGTGCTTCGAGTTGATCGATAATGACGCTGGCCGGCTGCGAAGTAATCGGCTTACCACAACCATGACAATAGGGTTGGCCGATACGTGCAAACAGCAACCTCAAATAATCATAGACTTCGGTAATGGTGCCGACAGTGGAGCGCGGATTGTGGCTGGTGGTTTTCTGCTCAATGGAAATCGCTGGCGACAACCCTTCAATGGCATCGACATCGGGCCGTTCCATCATGCCGAGGAACTGGCGCGCATAGGCAGACAGCGATTCGACATAACGCCGCTGCCCCTCGGCATACAGCGTATCGAATGCCAGACTCGACTTGCCGGAACCGGATACGCCAGTAATCACCACCAGTTGCTCACGAGGAATATCCACGCTGATATTTTTCAGATTATGCACCCGCGCCCCTTCGACTCGGATTTTATTCTCACTCATTGATGCTCCAAATGAATTCATGTCAGGCTGATAATTGCGCCAGCCAATTCGCCCCTTTAACAATGGATACCGGCTGACGGTATTCTTCCTGTCGCAATTCACGCACCAACTGAATCGCCTCGGCCTGGGGAAACTGCCCCGAAAATTTTAT
Source organism: Mariprofundus sp. (assembly GCA_027019785.1). GTDB lineage: Bacteria > Pseudomonadota > Zetaproteobacteria > Mariprofundales > Mariprofundaceae > Mariprofundus. The sequence continues at coordinate 2,920 of JALUWF010000061.1, forward strand.
TAGCGCAGTTGCAGGCCGCCGGTCTGTATGCTTGCATTCAATCAGGTGAACAGGCTCTCCAGCTTCGCACAATACGAAATCAACTTCAGCGCCCTCTTTGGTTCTCAAATAATGCAGCGTGATCTGTTTACCCAGTATATCCTGTTCAAAATGAACATGTTTAAGCAACATCGCAGCACAGGCATTTTCCCATTGCACGCCCGCATCGCCACATACATACGGCGTATCGAAGAAATAGACTTTAGGCGCTTTCAAAATAGCCCGCGCCACATTGCGATGAAACGGTCGAATCAGAAAGATGACATATAATGCTTCAAGAATTTCAAGATATTTTGTCACCGT